>JAVBRL010000175.1:0-13633 GCA_031547985.1 Synergistaceae bacterium | reverse complement strand
GTTTCGCGAGCTGCTCGCCCCGTCCCGCCTCGGCGGCGGCGTGCTCACCTGCGAGCAGATGACACGTGGCCCTCCCGACGCCTCGGGCAGGCGCAGCCCTGTCTCCACAGGACAAACGGTGAAGATTCCCGCCGACACGGTGATCTCCGCCATCGGCGACTCGGTCGATTCGGAGCTGTATCACAATTTTGGCATCTCGACGGACAAACGAGGCAAAGCCGTCGTCAAGGCCGATACCCTCGAGACGAACCTCGCCGGCGTATATGTCGTCGGCGACGCGATGCGCGGCCCCGCCACCGTGGCGCAGGCCATCGCCGACGCCATCCGCTGCGCGCAAGCCATCACGGGACAGAGCCCCGAGCGTTACGCCGCATTGAACGTCAACCCCGACCGGCAGTCCGCCGAGGACAAAAAGGGCGTCCTCTACTGCGACCCCTCCTCGGTCCACGAGTCAAGGCGCTGCCTGGAGTGCGAGACCGTGTGCGCGTGCTGCGCCGACGTCTGCCCCAACCGGGCGAATATCGTCGTCGAGGCAAGCGGAAAACTGCAGATCGTCCACGTGGACTTCATGTGCAACGAGTGCGGCAACTGCACGGTGTTCTGCCCCTACTCCAGCGACCCGTACAAAGAGAAGTTCACATTGTTCGCCTGCGAGGAGGATTTCGTAAACAGCGAAAACCCGGGCTTCCTGCCGCTCGACGGCGGCGCGGTGCGCGTCCGGGTCGACGGCCGGTCGGCCGATACCCGCGACGGCGCGGGCCTTCCCGCCGGGGTTTGGGATATGATCCAGGCGACGATGAAAAAAGAATATCTGTTCCTGTAGTTTCGGTTTTACAAATTTTACGTGGCAAAAGGAGCGATCGATATGAAAACCATCTCCACGAAAACGGCGCCCGCCGCCATCGGCCCCTACTCCCAGGCGATCGTCGCGAACGGGTTTGTCTTCGCCTCGGGACAGATTCCGCTCTCCCCCGAGACGGGCGAGATCGTACCCGGCGGGATCCGCGAGCAGGCCGAACAAGTGATGCGCAACATCGCCGCGGTGCTTGCCGCCGCGGGGAGCGATTTCTCGCGGGTCGTCAAGACGACGTGCTTTCTCACGACGATGGACGATTTCGCCGCTTTCAACGAAGTCTACGCGAAGTCCTTCACCAGCAAGCCGGCGCGCTCCTGCGTCGCCGTGGCCGCCTTGCCGAAGGGAGTCAAGGTGGAGGTCGAGGTGATCGCGGCGGTGCAATAAACGCTTTCCCTGGCCGGGCCCCAAGAGTTTTGCTGTCATTGCGAGGAGGGTATCCTTTTGCCGACGCGGCAATCTTGCTTTGTAAAGATTGCCGCGGCGGTTACGCCCCCTCGTAATGACAAGCAAGTCCTTCCTCTAAAAATTTCCTGCGAGAAATTTCAAAAATTTGGTTGCGTTTCGCGACCCTTTCGCGCAGTTTACCTTTATAGAGACGTCTCGTTTTAAGAAACACCCGCGCTCATTCCATCCGTCTCCGCGCGCGCAGATGACCCGTTGCAACAACCGAAGAAACACCGGCAACAAAGCGTCAGAAACACAAAAAAATAGCCCTCCCCCCACCACGCGACCGAGGCCACTTTCGCGCCGCGCATGTGCAAGCCGTGCGTAGTGCGGATAGGCCTCGGTCGTTTTGTTGGGGCGTAAATTTGCTATAATGATCGCGAAGGGAGTGATTGCAATGGCGTTTCCCCAGACCGCAGATCGCGAGGAGCTTTATAAAATGATCGAAAGCCTGCCCGAGGACGATACGGAAAAGGTGTTAAGCTACGTTGCCTTCCTAAAATACATTCAACACCTGGAAGACGAAGAAGATCGCCGTATTATTCTTGATCGCCAGGACGAAGCGACGATTCCGTTCGACGACGTCAAAAAGGAACTCGGCCTTGTCTGAGGCTCCCCCATTCAGGATCGAATTCAAAAAAAGCGCAATCAAAGATCTCACGCACTGCGAACGACCGATAAAACAACGAATAGCGGACGCGATAGGGCGGCTGGCGTATGATCCCCGCCCCCAAGGAGCACTCAAACTCGAAGGGTTCGCAAATTATTGGCGTATTCGGGTGGGAACGTTCCGTGTCATATACGAGGTCCGAGACAATCAATTAATAATCCACATCATCCATATCTCGCATCGAAAAAACGCCTATCGCAATCTATGACCACTTTTCCGGTTTTTCCAGCGCGTCGCTCGCGGCGGCGAAGCCGGCGGCCTTGATCGTGGGACCCGAGCCTTCGCCCAGCACGCGCCCGCCGCTTGAAACCTGGACTTTGAAGCGCCGCTCGGGCGCTTCCTCGTCCTCGGCCACGACGCGGTAGGCGGGGCAGGCGCGGCCGGTTTTCTGCAGCAGCGTCTGCAGCTCGCTCTTGGGGTCGAGCGTCGCGGAGAGATTCGTGACGTCGAAAAGGTCCTCAACGATGCTCATGGCGGCGTCGAAACCACCGTCGAGGAAGACGGCGCCCAAGACGGCTTCGAGTACGTCGGACAGGACGGCGGGGCTGCCGGCTCCCCCGTCGCGGCGCAGGCCGCGCCCCATGCGCAGCAGTTCGTCGAGCCTCAGGTCGCGCGCGCGGCGCGCAAGCGTCGCCTCACGCACGAGCCCCGAACGCATCTGCGTCAGCTCCCCCTCGCTCGACGCGGGGTACGCCTCGAACAGCAGGCGCGAAGCGCAGAGCTCCAGCACGGCGTCGCCCAGGAACTCGAGGCGTTCGTTATCGAAAGGAAGCCCCGACTCGTTGCGAAACGACGCATGAGTCAGGGCTTCTTCCAGAAGCTTTTTATCGGAAAAAAGATGCCCGATCCGGGCTTGCAGGTCTTCGAGGCGGTCGGCCCACCAGATCTCGGGGTTCATCGAGCGTTCGCCCACCTCGTGCGAAAACTCCGCTCTCCTCGGCTTTTAATCCTTGAATCGCTCGATGGCGAGCACGCAGTTGTGTCCGCCGAAGCCGAAGTTGTTGACGAGGAAACGGTCGACTTTCGCCGAGACGGCCTTGTTGGGGACGTAGTTGAGGTCGAAACACTCGGGATCGGGGTGTTCGAGATTGATCGTCGGGTGCACGATGCCGCGCTCGACGGCAAGCAGCGCGGCGATGGTCTCCGCCGCTCCAGCCGCGCCCAGCAGATGTCCGATCATCGACTTCGTGGAGTGCACGAGAAGTTTTTTCGCGTGCTCGCCGAAAAGGTTCTTGATCGCCAGAGCCTCCATCTTGTCGTTGAGGGGCGTCGAGGTGCCGTGGGCGTTGACCAAGTCGACGTCCTCGATCTTCCATCCCGCCTGCTCGATCGCGAGCTTCATGGCGCGAAGCGGACCGTCTCCGTCGGGATCGGGAGCCGTGATGTGGTAGGCGTCGCACGTCGACGCGCAGCCGGCAAGCTCGCCATAGATGTGCGCGCCGCGCGCCCGCGCGTGCTCGAGTTCCTCGAGGACGAGGACACCCGCTCCTTCGCCCATGACGAAACCGTCGCGATCGACATCGAACGGACGCGACGCGTGCGCGGGGTCATCGTTGCGCGTGGAGAGCGCTTTTAGCGTCGCGAACCCGCCGATGCCCATCGGCGTGATGGCGGCCTCGCCACCTCCGGCGAGGATGATGTCGGTCTCGTTGCGGCGAATGGAATAAAGCGCTTCGGCGATGCTGTTCGTGGAGCTCGCGCACGCCGTGACGACGGCGATGTTGGGCCCCTTGGCCTTGTGGCGGATGCCCACGTAAGCGGCGGGCATGTTGCACAGCATCATGGGGATGAAGAACGGACTGATGCGCGACGGCCCTTTGGCCCACATGGCAGCGTAGTTGTCGTGCGTCGTGCCGATGCCGCCCGCTCCGCTGCCGAAGTAGACGCCAACGCGCGTGGAATCGACCGACTCCATGTCGAGCCCCGAATCCTTCACGGCCATGTCGGAGGCCGCGACCGAAAACGGAATCACACGGTCCGACCGGCGGACTTCTTTTTTGTCCATCCACTCCTCCGGGTTGAAGTCGGTGGCTTCCGCCGCGATCTTCACGTCGTGGGCGGACGTGTCGAACAGCGTGATATCGCGAACTCCATTCTTGCCGGCGGCCAAGGCGTCCCAATAGACCTCCTTCCCGCATCCGACTGGGCTGACGATGCCAATACCCGTAATGACAACTCTTCTCAAGAAAATTCACTCCCTTGGTGGGCTCCTCTTGGGGGCGCCCCTTAATCTGTTGCGTCTATGCGAAACCCGCGCGTCGCGCGGGCGTTGATTTCAAGCGGATCGTTCCTCGGTTTTCCTTGCGCTCCTTACGGCGAAAAAGGGGAGGATCCCCTTTTTCGCCGTAAGGAGTACGAACCGTTGCGTTCGCTTGCAAGTGTCTTTAGACGGGAGCTCAGTCGTCGACTCCCAGTTTCGATTTGACGTAGTTCATCGCCTCGCCCACGTTCGTGAGCTTCTCGGCGTCCTCATCGGGGATTTCGATGTCGAACTCCTCTTCGATCCCCATAATGAGCTCGACGATATCGAGGGAGTCCGCCCCCAGGTCCTCGACGAAGGAAGCCTCGGGTTTGATCTGATCCTCTTCCACGTTGAGGCGATCCATGACGATCTCCTTCAGTTTGGATGTGATTTCTTCCATCTGCATCTGCTTCACCTCCTTTTTTGACTGCGGTTTTTCGTTGATGCGATAGCTATATCATGCCTCCGTCGACCGCCAGCACTTGCGCGGTGACGTAAGACGCCTCATCGGAGACCAGAAAGCGCACAGCCGAGGCCACATCGTCGGGCGTACCGTAACGCCCCACGGGGATCTGACCAAGTAGTTGCGCCTTGTGCACCTCGGCCAGCGATCCGGTCATATCGGTTTCGATGAACCCCGGGGCGACGACGTTTGCCGTGACACCCTTGGCGGCGAGTTCGCGCGCGACGCTCTTGACGAGCCCGATGACACCCGCCTTGGCGGCCGCGTAGTTCGCCTGCCCCGCATTGCCGCGCACCCCGACGACCGACCCCACAGCGACGATACGCCCGAAACGGGCTTTGACCATCGCACGGGTCGCCTCCTTGACGCAATAATACACGGAGTCGAGATTGGTTTCGAGTACCGCGTCCCAATCTTCCGACTTCATCCGCATGAGCAGATTGTCGCGCGTAATTCCCGCGTTGCACACCAGTACTTCTACCGGTCCCATCCATTCGTTCACGCGTTCGAAAAGTTCTTTTACGGCCTCGGAATTCGACACGTCGGCGCAAAACGCACGCGCTTCGCCCGAGGCCTCTTTGATCCGTGAGACAACGTCCTCGGCTGCCTCGGCCGAACGCTGATAGTTGACGGCAACGCGATACCCCGCCCCGCCGAGCGCAAGCGCAACAGCCCGCCCGATACCGCGGCTCGCCCCCGTCACGAGGGCAACTCGACCGCCCACCGTCTAAGCTCCCCTCACGAACGCGGCCACAGGTTCCAGGTCCGCGACGCACGACGCGTTGCACGTCGCCTTGTCTTTGGCGATCCGTTTGATGAGGCCCGTGAGCACCGATCCCGGCCCGATCTCCACGAAGGCGTCCACGTCCTGGGCCATGCGCTCCACACTCTGCGACCACAGCACAGGCGAGAACGTCTGCCGATAGAGGGCATTCTGAAGCTGCCCGAAAAGAGCAACCGGTTCGGCGTCGGCATTCGTGACGATCGGCCACTTCGGGTCTTTCCAGGTGAAGCTCAGGAACGTCTCCGCCAGGATATCCGCGACGGGGCGCATCAGGTCGCAGTGGAAAGGAGCGCTCACCTTGAGCGGGATGACCTTCTTCGCCCCCTTGCCCTTGGCGATCTCCGAGACGCGCTCGACGCTCGCGGCATGCCCCGAGACGACGACCTGGTTCGGGGCGTTGATATTCGCGGATTGACAGACCTCGTTCGGCTGCGTCGCCTCTTCGCAAAGCGCGCGGACCGCTTCGTAGTCGAGGCCCATGATCGCGCTCATCGCGCCGTCGCCAAGCGGAACGGCCATCTGCATCTGCGCGCCGCGCAAGTGCACGAGGGAGACGGCGTCGGCGAAAGCGAGCGTTCCGGCTGCCACGGCGGCCGTGTACTCACCCAAGCTATGCCCCGCCGCGTATTTAGGCGTAAACGACACGCCGAATTCCTTTTCGAGCGTCCGATACAGCGCGATGCTGACGGTCATGATCGCGGGCTGCGTGTTGGCGGTCTTTTGGAGCTCGCCTTCGGGCCCTTCGAAGATGATTTTGCTCAAGGGGAAACGGCACGCCTCGTCCGCCTCGGCAAAGACGTCCTTGGCGATCTGGAAATTCTCCCATAAATCCTTGCACATGCCCACTTCCTGCGCACCCTGACCCGGAAAAACAAGCGCGTACGACATCGTGTCACCGGCCTCCTTCCATGATAAAAAAGCCAAGAAAACGCTTTTTAATAAAGCTCAATCCCAGAGTGCGCCCTCGCCGTTTTTAGCGGCGACCCGCTTCGCTTCCTCGAACATCTCGCGGATGATCTCGGCCGCGGGTTGGATCTTTTTCACGAGTGCCGCCGACTGCCCGGCCATCACGGAGCCTTCGTCCATGTCGCCGTCGACGACCGCCAAGCGCAGTTTGCCGGTGCCCAAGGCCTCGAGCTCCTCGATCGGGGCCTGGCGTTTTTCAAGCTCCTCGTAGGCCTGGGTGAATTTGTTCTTGAGGGCACGCACGGGGTGCCCCGTGCTACGGCCCGTCACGACGGTGGCACGGTCGCCCGCCTTGACGACCTTCTCCTTGTAGTTGATATGCACGTTCGTCTCCTGGGCACAGATAAAACGCGTGCCGACCTGGACACCCTCGGCGCCCAGCGCGAACGCCGCCGCCACGCCACGCCCATCGGCAACTCCTCCGGCGGCGACGACGGGGATATCCACCGCGTCGACGATCTGGGGGACCAGCACCAGCGTCGTGATTTCGCCGATATGCCCCCCCGCCTCGGTCCCTTCGGCCACGACCGCGTCCGCTCCCTGCTTGACGACGCGCTCGGCGTGCGCCACGGAGGCGATCACGGGAATGACGATCGTACCGAGCGGCTTGAGTCTGTCGATGACTTTTCCGGGTTTGCCCGCGCCCGTCGTGACGACGGGGACACGATGCTTGGCGGCGAGTTCGAGCGCGTCGTCCGCCGTCGGGGACATGAGCATGATGTTGAGCGCGAAGGGTTTATCCGTCATCGTCCGAATTTTGATCAGCTGCTGCTCCAGAATTTCGGGAGGTGTATTCGAGGCCGCGATGATTCCCAGACCACCGCCATTGCTCACGGCGGCGGCGATGTTCGCGTCGGC
Source organism: Synergistaceae bacterium (assembly GCA_031547985.1). Taxonomy (GTDB): domain Bacteria; phylum Synergistota; class Synergistia; order Synergistales; family Synergistaceae; genus JAVBRL01. The sequence goes on along the minus strand of JAVBRL010000175.1, from coordinate 6,350 downwards.
CACCCACGCCATTCCCCCTTGAAAGATCGGGTACTCAATTCCTAGCAACTTACGAATTCGATTAGAAGACAGCATGCTTCCACCCCTTCGTTAAAAATTCACCCTAGGCCGCGATCAGGACGGAACCATAAGCCATCCCCGCTCCGAACGAGGAGAGGACCAGCTTCTGGCGTTCGTGAACCCGCCCTTCCCGATACACTTCATCCAAGCCTATCATAACCGATGCCGAACTGGTATTGCCATATTTGTCGAGATTAATCACCGCGCGGGACATCGGTACGTCGAGACGCCGCAAGATACCTTCGACGATGCGCATGTTCGCCTGGTGCAAGATCCAGTGGTCCACATCCGCCACATTGATCCCCGAGTCGGCGCAAAAACGCGTCAGGTGGTCGGGGATCATGCGGTTCACGAATTTGAACACGTCGTTTCCCTGCATGACGATCCGCTTGAAATCCTCCAGGCGGATCATCTCGCCCGCGGAACCGTCCGCTTTCATATCCGCGGCGACGACGGTCCCCTTGTCGCGCGAAGCGCCCGCGCCGCCCAGGATACACGCTCCCGCGCCGTCCCCGAACAGGACGCACGTGTTCCGGTCCGTCCAGTCGACGTTATGCGAATTGGCGTCGGCGCCGACGACCAGCACGTTTTTCCACAGGCCCGACGCGACGCCCGCGGCACCCACTCCAAGCGCGAACACACCACCCGGGCACCCGGCCTGCAGGTCGAACGCCCCCGCACCGGATGCGGCGAGCTTGTCCTGGACCTTGAACGCAACGCCCGGATAGAGCTCCTCCGGGGAGTTCGTCCCCACGATCACCATATCGAGCTCGTCCGCCCCCAGTCCCGCGTCCTCGAGCGCCTTGATCGACGCCTCGTACGCCATATCGGCCGTCTGCTGATCCGGCGCGATGATTCGACGTTCCCGGATCCCCGTCCGGCGGATGATCCACTCGTCGTTCGTATCCACCATCTTCTCCAGGTCCGCGTTGGTCATCACATGTTCCGGGACGTAACTTCCTGTCCCCAGGATCTTTACGGTCTTCGCTTCGAAAAGCGCCATCGTCAAATCCCCCCTCCGGCGACTTTTTTTTCGATGTGCATCACGCCCTCGTGTTCGACGAAGTTCCGGGCCACGCGGAGCGCGCCGGCGATCGCCCGCGCGTTGGACCGTCCATGTGCCTTGATCACCGTTCCGTCCACCCCCAAAAGCGGCGAACCTCCCTGGTTTTCGTAGTCGAACCGCGCCCAGATCCGTTTGAGCGTCGGCAGCATGAAGAGCAGCCCCATCTTGGGCAAAAAGCGCGCGTAGATTTCGTCCTTCAAAAGACTGTAGACCACTTCGCCGATCCCTTCGGCGAACTTGAGCAGGACGTTTCCCGTGTAGCCGTCGCAGACCATCACATCCGCAGGACAAAACGGCACGTCCTTGCCCTCCACGTACCCCGCGAAATTGAGCGCGCTTTTCAAGATCATCTCGCGCGCCTCCAGCACGAGCGGGTTTCCCTTGATCTCCTCCGATCCGTTGGAAAGCAGCGCCACCGTGGGGTTTTCGACCCCCGCGAGGCTTTCCATGTAAACGGATCCCATCAGCGCGAACTGGTACAGGTTGAGCGGTTTGCAGATCACCGTGGCCCCGATGTCGAGCAGCAAGCTCGTTCGATTGAGGCCCGGGATCGGGACGCCCAGTCCCGGCCGGTCGATCCCCTCGATGCGTCCGACGACAAGCACACCCCCCGCGACGATCGCCCCGGTGTTGCCCGCCGAGACGCAGCCGTCGGCCTCCTTGGCGCGGACCATCTCCATCGCGAGACGCAGGCTCGCGCCCCGTTTTTTGCGGATGGCGATCGAAGGCGACTCGCCCATCTCGATGAACTCGTCCGTGTGCACAATGTGAAGATGCGAGCGGGTGACCGAGGAAGCTTGTTCGATCAGCGGTTCGATCTTCTCGCGCGGTCCTACGAGCGATATTTCGAGATCGGGGTACTGGTCACACGCGAGCAGCGCTCCACGACATGGTTCGACCGGGGCGTGGTCGCCCCCCATGACGTCAAGCGCCAGGTGCATGGGACGCCTTCCTGTTCTTGTAACGATCGAACGGGACATTCGCCACGATGAAACGCGCGACGAAAATTTCCCGGTCGTCCACCCGCGTGCGGACGCTCACGACGTATTTGTTCTCCTTGCGCGTGCCCACCTTGGCGCGCGCGACGAGGCGCTCCCCGACGAAAGCGGGGCGTATCCAATTCAAACGGGAGGAACCCACGACGACCATCTCCTCTCCAATGACCGCGATGGCGAGCGTGGCGGCTTGCGCGTACGTGTAGAGATCCGCCACGAGGTCCGTGTGACGAAACGCCATCTCGCGCGTCGTTGCGAGCATCGAAAGCCCCCAGGAGTTCGGCTCCAGTTCAAGGAGCTCTCCGACGACCTCTTCCTGCTTGAGTGACGTAAGCTGGCTCTGTGCACGCTCCGCCATGGTGCGCATACGCTCGCGAAGCTCCGGGTAACCCAGCTCCGCCCGATCGAGGCGAATCGTCCCCACGCTCACCGAAAGCGCTTTCGCAAGCGAGTCGTCCGTCCGCAGGGGATCGTTTTCGAGCAGTTTGGCGAGCTGCTTATGCCGTTGCTTTTTGAGTTGCGATCTCATTAGCACGAGCTCCTATTAGCACCTGGTCTTAAATTACGCGAAATAAATTAACCGTTCGCAGGCCCTTTGTCAAGACCCGCTTCTGCGCATCGCTACACTTGACAAGCCGGGGCGCATTACCCATAGTTTTGCCGTATGCTTTTCTCGAACGCCATTTTTTCTTTGACAAGGAGGGGAAAACGTTCATGGCACAGACGATCGTTTACGACGATTTCGCGAAAATCGAGATGAAAGTCGGGGTCATCCTCGAGGTCGAGGATTTTCCTCGAGCCCGCAAACCGGCCTACAAGGTGAAAGTCGACTTCGGCCCCGACGTGGGCGTCAAGCAGTCGAGCATCCAGGCGAAGGCGGAGTACTCGCGCGACGAGCTGATCGGCCGCCAGGTCGTGGGCGTCGTCAATTTCCCCCCCAAGAACATCGCCGGCTTTTTGTCGGAGGTCCTGATCCTGGGCGTGCCGTGCGAGGACGGGTCGCTTTCCCTGCTCGAACCGAGCCGCAAACCCGCGCGCATCGGCGGCGACGTGTATTGACGACGCGGGCTCGCCTTCGATGAACCTGGGGGTGCTGCTGTCGCTGTTTTTGGCCACGGCGAAGGTCGGTTGCGTCGCTTACGGCGGAGGCCCTTCGATGATTCCGATCCTGAAAGTCGAGGTCGTCGACAACTATCAATGGATGACGACTGAGGAGTTTATGGACGTACTCGCGATCGGAAACGCTCTCCCCGGCGCCATCGCCGTCAAGATGACAGCCGTCGTCGGATACAAGGTCGCGGGGACGCTCGGCATGACCGTCTGCGTGCTCGGCATCATCTTACCGGGGACGCTTTTAGTTTTCGCTCTTTTAGGAACCGTGAACGCTGTGCGTGACCGCCCTTGGGTCGCCAGCATGCTCCGCGGCCTGGGGCCCGTGGTCGTCGCCCTAATCGCGTATACGGCATACGACATGGTGCCGACGTTCATGCGCGGCGCGGCCACGTGGATCATCGGCGCGGCCGCTTTGGGGATCATGATCTTCACGAAAATCCACCCGGCATTGCTCGTGGTGGCCGGCGCCTGTTTGGGTGTGGCGCTTAGGCTGTAGATTTTAGGAAAAGGAGACCGGGAATATATGGGAAAAAATAAAAAAGAGAACGGGCCGCTTCGCGTCGCCGTTTTGTTCGGGGGCACGAGCGAGGAGCGCGACGTCTCCATCGCGAGCGGAACCCGCGTGATCGAAGCGCTGCGCGCGTGCGGGCACACGGTGCTCGCCATCGATTCGAGCCGGGGGCTGATCGCTCTCGAGGACGAGCCCCGCGTCCTGAGCGCGAAGATCGACACGGCGCCACCGCCTTCCGACGCGCTCGCGACCATGCGCTCGGGAAACGGAAATCTGCTCCGTTCGCCTGCCTTGGACGGCGTCGACGTGATCTTTTTGGCACTGCACGGCGGCACGGGCGAAGACGGCACGATCCAGGCCGTGCTCGACCTGGCGGACATTCCCTACACCGGCAGCGGACACCTGGGCAGCGCGCTCGCGATGGACAAGGACACGGCGAAAAGGCTTTTCGTCTCGGCGGGGATCAATACGCCCCGGTGGCTTCTGGCACGCGCGCCACTCGAAATTGTAGAGCGCGAGATCGGCTTTCCGCTCATCGTCAAACCGAACGCGCAGGGCTCGACCGTGGGGATCTCCGTCGTACGGCGTCCGGAAAAGCTCGAGGCGGCCGTGGAACAAGCTGCGCGATACGGCGACGACGTGATGATCGAGCAGTTCATCGCGGGACGCGAGCTCACGGTGGGAGTGTTGGGCGACGCAGCGCTCGCCGTCGGCGAAATCGTCGTCGACCCGAACGATATCTTCGACTATCGCCTCAAGTACCAGCCGGGGGCGACGCGGGAAATTTTTCCGGCCGACATACCCCAAGCCGTCGCGCAGGAAGCGCGCTCTCTCGCGTTGCGCGCGCACCAGGCGCTCAAACTGGGCGGCTACAGCCGCGCGGATTTCAGGCTCGATCAGCAAGGCGTCCTGTGGTGCCTCGAGGTCAATTCTCTTCCCGGCATGACGGCAAACAGCCTGCTGCCGCAATCGGCGCGTGCCTGCGGTATCGCGTTCGACGAGCTCTGCAACCGCATATGCCGTCTGGCGATCGAACAGTATCAAAAAAAGAAGCGTTCGTAATTTTTGAGGGTTTTGATCTTTTCGAAAAGGGGTGCAGGGGAAGATTTCCCCTGCTCTTTTTTGCCTTTTGTTTTTATCCTCCGGCCGCCCGCCTCAGGCGATCGCATAGCGCACGTGCGATGCCCGACTCTTCCTGAGGCCAGTCGGCCACGATACAGTCGACGCCTGACGACTCGAGCTCGCGCAGCGCCGAAAACAGCATCGCCGCGTATTCTTCGAACGACTTCGCACGGCGTTCGCGCACGAGCCCGTCGCTAAAAACCGGACGCCGCACGCCCACGTACGCCCACCGCTTTTCGCCGATTGCGGGAAAGCGCTCCCCCTCCCAGAGCAGCAGCGGCACATTCGGAGCGTAATGACGATAGCGCGTGCCGGGAGAACGGTGCGCTTCGCCGCCGTGTGCCGCCATTTGCAACTCGACCCTGTTTCCAATCACGTCGCGAATCGCCTCGGCCGTCGCACCGCCGGCCCGAAGCAACGTGAGCACGCCCGGAACGCTCGCGTCAAGCACGGTCGACTCGAGCCCGATCGCGGTCGGCCCGGCGTCGAGGATCATCTCGACGCGGTCGCCCAGATCGTCCCACACGGCCTCGGCCTCCGTGGGGCTCGGACGCCCGCTTCGGTTGGCACTCGGCGCGGCGAGCGGAAAACCGCACGCGGCGATCAACGCATGCGCGACCGCGTGCGACGGCATGCGCACGGCGACCGTCGGAAGCCCCGCGCGCGTCTCCAACGGCACGACCGGTTTCGAAACGAGCACCAGCGTCAGCGGCCCCGGCCAGAACGCGCGCATGAGCATTTGGGCCACGTCCGTCACCTCGGCGAGGCGCGGCACGTCATCGGGCGACGCCACGTGCACGATCACGGGATTGTCCTGCGGCCGCCCCTTCGCCTCGAAAATGCGGCGCACGGCACGGGCGTCGAGCGCGTTCGCACCCAGCCCATACACGGTTTCCGTGGGAAACGCGACCAACGCGCCGCGACGCAATGCTTCAGTAGCTCGCGCGATCAGGCGCGGATCGGGGTTGAGCGGATCGACTGGAGAAAGCGGAAAAAAATTCATGTCCTGTACGCGTTGCGCTCCCAAAAACGCGCCCGGTACGCGGGAAAGTCCCCCGCTAAAATCGCGTCGCGCGCTCCTTCCACCAGCCGGATCAGATAGCGCAGATTATGCCAGCTGCAAAAGCGCGCGGCCAGGATTTCACCCGCGCGGTACAGGTGGCGGATGTACGCGCGCGTGAAGTTGCGGCACACGTAGCAGTCGCACTCCGGGTCGGGCGGCGAGAAATCGCGCTCGTACTGTTTGGCCTTGATGTTGATACGCCCGGCGCTCGTGAGCAGTGTGCCGTTGCGGCCGTTGCGCGTGGGCAGCACGCAGTCGAACATGTCGACGCCGCGCGCAACTCCCTCGATCAGATTCGCGGGATGCCCCACGCCCATCAGATAGCGCGGCTTGTCGTGCGGCAAGGCCGGACAAAGCGCATCGAGCACGCCGTACATCTCGTCGTGCGATTCGCCAACGGAAAGCCCTCCGACGGCGTAA
>JAVBRL010000053.1:0-10383 GCA_031547985.1 Synergistaceae bacterium | reverse complement strand
TAGACGATGTCCGCGCCCGACACCGCTTCGCGCGCGCGCGGCTCGTAACGGCATCCCAGCTCTTCGATCCTGCGCGGAACGAGCGTGTTCGGACCGCAGACGATCACGTCGGCCCCGAGCGTGCGAAAAGCCCGGATGTCGCTTCGCGCCACGCGGCTGTGCAGGATATCCCCCAGCAACACGACGCGCTTGCCTTCGAGGTCGCCAAGGTGTTTCCAGGCCGTGTAGACGTCGAGCAGCGCCTGCGTCGGGTGCGCGTGCGTGCCGTCGCCGCCGTTTAAAACCGTCGCGCGCTTGAGCTTCGAAGCGAGATACGCCGCCGCGCCCGAAGCGGGGTGCCGCATCACGACGACGTCGGCTCCCATCGCCTCGAGCGTCCAGGCCGTATCGCGCAGCGTCTCGCCCTTCGACGCGCTCGAACCCGAAGCCGACCAGTTGAGCACATCCGCCGAGAGCAGCTTCTCGGCCAGCTCGAACGACGTGCGCGTGCGCGTCGAATTTTCGAAAAACGCGTTCACCGCGAGCTTGCCGCGTAAGGCGGGAACTTTTTTGATCGGGCGGTCCATCAGGTTTTCCATCTGCTTCGCCTGATCCATGAAGAAGTAAAACTCCTCCCGCTTCCAGTCCGCGATGTCGATCACGTCTTTATGCCGCCACAGGCCGCTCGTGTTTTTAGTCGCCATGTTCACAGATCACCACCTCGTCCTTTCCGTCCAGTTCCGTCACCCTCACTTCCACCGACTCCCCCTGCGCCGTCGGGACCGCTTTGCCCACGATGTCGGGGTGGATCGGCAGTTCGCGGTGCCCCCGGTCGATCAACGCCACGAGGCGGACCGTCTTCGCGCGCCCGAAATCCATCAGCGCGTCGAGCGCCGCGCGGATCGTGCGTCCCGTGTAGAGCACATCGTCGACCAGAAAGATGTTCGCGTTTGTCACATCTTCGGGCAGCCGCGTACTGTGCACCATCGGCTGGGAGTGGAGCATCGTCAGGTCGTCGCGATAGAGCGTGATGTCGAGCTCCCCGCACGGCACCTTCGTCGACTCCGACTGTTCGATCTTCTTCTTGAGCCTCTTGGCGAGGTAGACACCCCTTCGCTGAATCCCCACGAGGATCAACCCCTCGGCTCCGCGGTTTCGCTCGATAATCTCCTTACCCATGCGATCCAGCGCGCGTTCCATATCCTCCGCGTCCATGAGCTTCGCTTTTTCCCGCAACCCGATCCGCCTCCTCTTTTGAAAATGTTTTCAAGATCTTTCAAGTGGAAATTTTACACGCGTTTTTTGTTTAATGCAACCGGTTGCATTAAATTGCCCAAATCGATCAAACCGTGTAGAGTCTATGCAGTTATGACCGCACGAGACCAAGCCACAAGAGGTATTTCGACATGTTCGAGAGCGTTGAAAAAATCGGCGACATAATCGACCGTGCCGCAGATGCAAATCGTTGAGGCGCTAGCCCTCCCCGTCCCGTGCGTCGTCGCGGTGGTCGGTTGCGGCGGCAAAACCTCGTTCATTGAACGCGTGGCGACGAGTTTTCGCGGCAAACGCGACAAAAAAATACTGATCTCGCCCACCACGAAGATGTACCCGTTAAATGTGGAAGGTGTCGACTGCCTGGGCGTTTTGAACTCCGCAACGGGCAAGCTGGAGGCTCTGCCGGAGGATCATCTTGCGGATCTCACCTCGCGGTACGACATGACACTCCTGGAGGCGGACGGCTCGCAGGGGTTGCCGTTAAAGGGCTGGAGGGAGGACGAGCCGGTCGTCCCCCGATATTGCACACATACGATCGGGATTGTCACGATAAACGCGCTGGGGCGTCCGGCGACTCGGGACGTCGTTTTTCGCATGCCGGAGTTTTTGTCCCTGACCGGGCTGCACGAGGGCGAGATCGTCACGGCGGAGGCGCAGGAGGCCATGGTCTGCGCCCCGTACGGGATGTTCAAAAACGGCGTCGGGCGACTTTTTTTGTTTCTCAATCAAGTGGAGGACGAACAGACCTTCCGCCTTGCACAAGGTTTTCTGGCAAATATCAAAAAAAAGGATCCGGGGCGTTTCGCACGGTTGCTATACGGAAGCGTTCATCAGGATGTCTGTTGGGAGGTTTAAGATGGAGCGTTTAGAAAAAATCGTCGTGCGCGGCGGCGGCGATTTGGCCACGGGCGTGGTTCAGAAATTTTATCGCGCCGGATTTCTCGTCGTCATATTGGAGGCGCCCGCGCCGACGGCGATCCGCCGGAGCGTGGCGTTGTGCGAGGCGGTTTACGACAGTTTTTCGCAGGTTGAGGACATCGCCTGCCGCAGGGTCCATGGACCGGACGAATTGGAAAACTGCTGGGACGCCGACAACGTCCCGCTGCTGGTGGACCCTGCGGGGAAAACCATCCGAGAAATTCGACCCGCCGCCGTGATAGACGCCATCGTCGCCAAAAGAAACCTCGGGACGTGCATGGAGATGGCGGATATTACGATCGCGCTGGGGCCCGGCTTTCGCGCGGGAACGGACGTGCGCGCGGTGATCGAAACCATGCGCGGGCACGACCTCGGCAGATTGATCCTGCAGGGTTATGCCAAGCCCAACACCGGCATCCCCGGAGAGATCGGCGGCAAAAGCACGGAGCGGGCATTATACGCCCCAACGGGTGGAACGATAGCGTGCCGAAAACAGATCGGCGATGGGGTCGAACAGGGCGAGACGATTTTCGTCGTCGGCGGGGAGGCTGTGCGTGCCCCGTTTTCAGGCCTGCTGCGCGGGATGATCCGAGGCGGTACGAGCGTTCCGAAAGGGATGAAGGTCGCCGACATCGACCCGCGTACCGACGTCGACTGGCGCACGATCTCGGACAAGGCGCGCTGCCTCGGCGGCGCGGCGCTCGAGGCGTATTTTTATCTGCGAAGAAGGCACTAGCGTCGCAATAACCAAACGCCGAGAGATGCCGCAAGATCGGCATCTCTCGGCGTTTTATGTTTTTATGCTTTCTTCTTTCGATAATACGTGTTTTCCATCGGCAGCTTCTGGCGAAACACGCCGTCGAGTTTATAATAAGCCCCCTGTATGGCCGGCGCCGTGGGAATCGTCGCGAGCTCGCCCACGCCTTTGCAGCCGTGAGCCGCGGGAATTCGGCTGTCGCGCCTGACGATGAGGGTCTCCATCTCCGGCGCTTCCGTCGCGCGGATCAGGCCCAGAGTGCCGTATTTCGCTTGGGGATAGCCGCCTGCCACCGGGAAATCCTCCGTCAGACCGTACCCGATGCCCATGACGATACCGCCCTCGATCTGTCCCTCGGCGGCCTTGGGGTTCACCAGCGTCCCGACATCGTAGGCCGCGGTGACTTTTTCGATCCGGCCCTCCTCGCCCAACGCGACCACCTGCGCCGCGTAGCCGTATGCGACATGGCTCACCGGGAAGGGTTTGTCGCTATTCATCGGATCCGTGGCGGGTTTGAACTCGCCGTAGAACTCCCGCCCCTCAAGCGCCGCGAGAACCTCGCCCGGAGATTTGCCCGCGACAGAGAATTTTTCGAATTCCGCGCGGAGCAGTTTGGCCGCGATGACCGCCGCTTCGCCGGTAAAAACGGTCTGGCGCGACGCGGTGGTCGTGCCCGAATCGGGCGTGCGCGACGTATCGGGCGGTTCGACGACGAAGCGCTCAGGGGGCAAGTCCAACGTCTCGCAGGCCATTTGCGTGAGCACCGTGGCCATGCCCTGCCCGATGCAGGCCGCGCTCGTGCGAATATGGATCTTGCCGCCCTCCACCGAGAAGATGCACCGCCCCGCGTCCGGCACCCCGACGCCCAGCCCGGCATTCTTGAAACTGCTGGCGATGCCCGCGTAACGCGCGTTTTCGTAGGCGTCCTTGACCGCGAGCAGACACTCCACCATCGCGGTCGACTCGTCGGCGATCTGACCGTTGGGCAGGACCTGTCCGGGCCGGATCGCGTTTCGAAAGCGAATCTCCCAGGGGGATATCCCGACCTTCTCCGCCAAGAGATTCAAATTGCACTCCATCGCGAACACCGACTGCGTCACGCCGAATCCGCGAAACGCCCCGGCGGGGGGATTATTCGTGTAGGCCGCTTTGCCCACGATATCGACATTTTGGAAGTTATACGGTCCGGCCGCGTGAGTGCATGCGCGCTGCAGCACAGGGCCGCCCAAGCTGGCGTATGCCCCGGTATCCGAGATGATCTCCGCTTTGACCGCGGTGATTTGCCCGTTTTCGTCGCAGGCGGTGGTGAAATCGATCTCCATCGCGTGGCGTTTCGGATGAACCTTCATGCTTTCCTCGCGGGAGAATTTGACCTTGACCGGCTTTTTCACGAGCCATGCGGCCAAGGCGGCGTGATGCTGCACGCTCATGTCCTCTTTGCCGCCGAAACCGCCCCCGACCAGCATGGACTTCACGCGTAGTTTTTCCGCCGGGATACCCAGCAGACGGCTGATTTCGCGCTGTTCGTCGTAGATCCCCTGTCCGCCGGAGTAGAGCAATAAACCGTCGTCTCCTTCCGGAACGGCGACGGCGCACTCCGGCTCCATAAAGGCGTGTTCGGTGAAAGGCAGGGAGTAATGCTTCGTGACGACGTGCTTCGAAGTGGCGATGGCCGATGCCGCGTCGCCGCGCTTTAAGACCTGCAGGCTGAGCAGATTGCCGCCCTCGTGGATTTTCGGCGCGCCCTCCGCCAGGGATTGCGCCGGAGAGGTGAGGGGTTCCAGTTCCTCGTAATCGACTTTTATCCGCGAAAGGACTTCGCCGAGGCTTTCTTTAGAACCCGTCACGGCGATGGCCACGGCGTCGCCCACATAGCGGGTGATGCCGCCGACCGCTATCAGCGCGTCCCAGTCGTTGACCAGGTGCCCGCACTTGATATCGCCCGGAACATCCGCGGCCGTGATCACCCGGATGCAATCCGGATGGGCCCGGGCCTCCGCCGCATCGATGGCGAGCACCCGCGCGCGCGGGTATTTCGAGCGCAGGGCACTGGCGTAGACCATGCCGTCCAGGGCGAGGTCGTCCGCGTACAGCCCGCTGCCCAACGTTTTTTCCACCGCGTCCACGCGGAAAAAATCTTCTCCCAGCTTACCGGAAACCTCTTTTGCCGGAATCGGCGCGTTGTCTCGCAAGAAATCCGCGGCCATCAAAATGGCGTCCTCGATTTTCGCATACCCCGTACAACGGCAGATGTTCCCGCGTAGCGCCTTTTTGATCTCCGCGCGAGTGGGACGCGGGTTTTGATCCAGCAACCCTTTGGCGCTGACGACCATGCCCGGGATGCAGAAGCCGCACTGCACCGCGCCCGCCGCCGAGAAGCAGTGAGCGTACACGTCCTTTTCACGAGCGGACAGACCCTCCACCGTCACGACGCACTTTCCCTCCAGCTTCGCGACGGTCGGAATGCAAGCCCGGGTCGCCTTGCCGTCCACCAGGACCATACACGTGCCACACGCCCCTTCGCCGCAGCCCTCCTTGACGGATGTGAGGCGCAAATCGTCCCTCAAGTAACGCAGCAGTTTTTTATTTCCGTCGAGGCATTCCACTTTTTTTCCGTTTACAGAAAACATCATGGCTCTATCCTCCTTCTTTAGGCAGCGTCAGGTTCAGGATGATCGCGGCAAGGGTAGAGATGACCACCGACGACGAACCGAAAACGGTTCCGACCCAGGAGGGGAAACCCCCGAGGCTGCCCTGGACCGAAGTGACTCCGACGCCGAGCGCGACGGACAACCCGACGACCGTGATCGTGCGCGAAGTAAGGCCTTCCGACGCGATCATGCGGATTCCCGTCATGGCGATCATCGCGAAAACGGAAATCGTCGCGCCGCCGATAACCGCCTGCGGAATCGTGGTCAGGATGGAGGAGAATTTCGGGATAAACCCCGCAACGAGCATCAAGGCGGCGGCAAAGGTAAACACGTGCCGGCTCACCACGCGGTTTACGGTGACGATACCGACGTTCTGGCTATAGGAGGCCGTCGGCAGCCCCCCGAAGAGTCCGCCGATCATGCTGGCAAGTCCCTGCGCCATGATCCCGCCGGAGAGTTCCCTGTCCGTCGGCTCCCGATCCATGCCGCCAATAGTGGTCGCCGTGAGGTCGCCGATCGTCTGCACGGCGTTGACCGCGAAAATAATCGCCATGGAGATACAGGCGCTGAGCTCGAAGCGCACACCGAAGCGCATCGGCGGCACGAACTGGAGCCACGAGGCCTCCCGTACGGGGTTGAAGTCCACCATCCCCAGGAATAGCGCCAGCACGTATCCCGCAACCATGCCCACCAGAAGGCTCGCGAGTTTCGTGACGCCTTTTGTGAAGTTGGCGCAGAACGTGACCACAAGCAGAGTGAAAACGGCCACGACCCAATGCCTCGGCCCGCCGAAATCGCGAGCGGAGGCACCGCCAGCCATGTAGCGCACGGCCGTGGAATAAAGCGAAAGACCGATCGTAAAAATAACCGTACCGGTGATGATGGGCGGAAAAAACACGCGCAGCTGTTTTAAAAACAGACCGAATAAAATCGCCACCACGCCACCCGCGATCTGCGCGCCCAGGATCGTCGGCAAGTCGAACTGTCCGCCGATGGCAAGCAGCGTCGGAACATAGGCAAAACTCGTGCCCATGATGACCGGCAGCCCGGACCCCACACGCATGACAGGGAAAAGCTGAATCAGCGTCGCCAGTCCAGTGAAGATGAGCGAGACCTGGACGAGGATCACCTCATCCGCCACGCTCAGTTTACAAGTGGAAGCCACCAGAAGGGCGGGCGTCACAACACCCACGATCGCCGCAACCACATGCTGAAGCCCCAGGGGGATCGTCTGCCCGATGGAGGGTTTTCCGTGAAAATCGAACAGAGCCGAATCTTTATTCCGTGCCGTGCCGTTCATACTGCGCCTCCTCTTGGAGGGACCGATAGTCCTCCAGATCGTCGATGTCCATAAAATCTTCCGGGCTTTCAGCTTCCAGCGCGAGGCAGGATTCGGGATGGGCCGCGCGAATCGACCTCCCTCCCGCGTCGCCGGCGAGGGCGAGCAGTTCCGCGCGAAAACGAGCGGGAAACAGTGCCGGCGTGCTGGGGTTGCCGCCTATCGTCGGGTTGATGATCTTGTCCGGACGATCTCCCGCCTTGTCCAGGAGCGGCCGCAGCGTTTGCGGCGTCAGCCTCGGCTGGTCGGCGGCCAGGAATAAATACGTTTCTCCCGTCGCAGCCGTAACGCCCAACCGGAGGCTCTCGCTCTGCCCCGCCTCGGGACGCTCGTTCATCACCGTCAGGATGCCAGGCGACAGCGCGAGAGTCGTAAGCCGCGCCGGAGTCGTGACGAGAATTTTTTCGAAAACGCGCAAACCGTCCAACAAATCGACCGCCCGTTGCAAAAGCGTCTTTCCCCGGTAAGAAAGGAGGAGCTTGTCACTCCCCATCCGGCGGGAAAGCCCGGCGGCCATCAAAATAGCGCTTATCTTCGGCCTCGCGCGAGGCCTCATCACGCGCGGGCCCCCCGGTCCGGCAGCCCGCGTTTGAGGAATTTCCCACGGCCTTTTTGCCCAGTAAAACGGCCGTCGCGCATGATGATTTCTCCGCGCGAAAGAGTCATGACCGGATAGCCCGCGAGCGGCAACCCCTCGTAGGGCGTGTAATCGGTGTTCTCATGGAGCATTTCGTGGGTGAGCGGGCGCTTGACGGTGGGATCCATCAGCACCAAGTCGGCGTCGCTGCCCGGAGCGATCACGCCTTTTCGAGGATACAGGCCGAACAGGCGGGCGGGCTCGGCGCAACACAATGTGACCAGCCGGCCAATGGAAAGGCGTCCGGCGGCGCACCGAGAGAACATCAGCGGCATCCGCGCCTCCACGCCCGGCGCACCGCCGGGCGCTTTCGTACAATCATCCCTGCCAAGCTGTTTTTCCCGGCTGTAAAAAAACGGACAGTGATCCGTCGCCACGACGTCGATTTCGCCGTTTCGGATCCCCTCCCAGAGGGCTTCGCCGTTTTCCGCCGCGCGAAGCGGCGGGCTCATAATATATTTGAGCCCGTCGTCGCGCAGATACAGGGACTCGTCCAGCAGCAGATACTGAGGACAGGTCTCGGCGAACAGGTTTTTCTGTCCCCGCCCGCGGGCGGCGCGGACGCACTCGAGAGAAAGCCCGGCGGAAAGGTGCACGATATACAATGGAGCGTTCCCCACCATACGCGCGAACCAGATCATCCGGCCGACCGCCTCCGCCTCGCTCTCGGGCGGGCGGCTGCGGGCGTGCCAGATCGGCTCCGTTTTGCCCTCCGCGCTATATTTCCCTCGAAGGTAGGCGATCGCGCCGTCGTTTTCCGCGTGCACGGCCAGCAGGATACCCTTGCCGGAGGTGTATTCCATCAAGCGCATTACTTCGCCGTCGGAGATTTTTCCACCATAGGTCAGATAAAATTTGTGGCTCGTGATCCCCTCGCCGGCAAGCTCTCCGATCTCGTTTAAAATCGCGTCGTCCACGTGGTCGAAGACACCGTGGAAACCGTAGTCGATCACGGCCTTGCCGCCGGCGAGTTTGTGGTAAGCCTCCACCTGATGATGGATCGAGCAGCCCGCAGGGCCGAAGGCCATGTGATCGACGATCGTGGTGGTGCCTCCGCACGCGGCCGCGACCGTTCCCGTGTAGAAGTCGTCGGTCGCCCGCACGCTGCCCAAATCGAGATCCATGTGGGTGTGGACATCCACACCTCCGGGCAGAACGATTTTCCCCTCGGCATCGATCACGTGCTCGTTTTCGCCCGGCGAGAGCGAAAACCCGATTTCGCCGACAATCTCCCCTTCGATGCGGATATCCACTTTTCGCGTTCCGTCTTCACCGGCCACAAGGCCGTTGATCAGCAGCATGGCTCCTCCTGTCGGCGGATGAATCGCTTACCGCGCGAACACGTCGTTCCGGGGTTATTTCATCCAGCGCGCCTGCCCTTTGGAGGCGAGCGCCTTCAAGGTCTCGGCCGGGTTTTTGCACTTGGCCAGGAAGATCATCGCGGCGATGATGTAGGGCTTATACCCGGCTTCCTTGTACATCGGCTGTCGATAACGATCGAACACGGAGGCGTCCACTTCGCCCTCTTTGCAGCTCACGCCGGTGATGTCGGCCGGCAGGCAGTGCATGTACAGCGCTTTGCCGTTCGTCGTCAGCTTCATCAGATCCTCGGTGCAGGCCCAGTCTTTATGCTTCGCGTTCTGAGCCAGGAGCTCCTTTTCCAGCGCCTTGATGCCCGCGTCGTCGCCGTTACCGTAGAGGACGGTCCGCTTTTCCATCGCCGCGAACGGGGCCCAGCTCTTGGGATAGACGATGTCCGCGCCTTTGAAAGCCTCGGCCATGTCGTTCGTCTTGGTGAACTTGCCGCCGGTTTTGGCGGCGTTTTCAGCGGCGACTTTCTCCACATCGCCCATGATCTCGTAACCCTTGGGGTGGGCCAAGCACACTTCCATACCGAAACGGCTCATCAGGCCGACAATGCCCTGCGGCACCGAGAGCGGCTTGCCGTAAGAGGGCGAGTAGGCCCAGGACATGGCGATCTTCTTGCCCTTGAGGTTCTCCACGCCGCCGAAATGATGGATGATATGCAACATGTCCGCCATGGCCTGCGTGGGGTGGTCGATGTCGCACTGAAGGTTCACGAGCGTCGGGCGCTGTTCGAGGACTCCCTCGTCATGACCCTGCTGGACGGCCTGCGCCACCTCGCGCATGTAGGCGTTGCCCTTGCCGATGTACATGTCGTCGCGGATACCGATCACGTCCGCCATGAACGAGACCATGTTCGCCGTCTCGCGCACGGTCTCGCCGTGAGCGATCTGGCTTTTGCCCTCGTCGAGGTCCTGTACCGCCAGGCCCAGGAGGTTCGACGCGGAGGCGAAGGAAAAGCGCGTGCGCGTAGAGTTGTCGCGGAACAGGCTGACCGCCAGCCCGCTGTCGAAGATCCGCGCGGAGACGTTGTTTTCGCGCAGGTGCCGCAGGGCATCCGCCACGGTGTAGACCGCCTGCAGCTCGTCGTCGCTCTTCTCCCACGTGAGGAAGAAATCGTTTTGGTACATCTTGTCGCATTTCAGCGCGCCCAACTTATTGAGGTATCGATCCAGATTCATTTTCAGTCCCAGCCTTTCTCGTATTTTTATATTTTTTTACTTGTTAATATTTATTTCTTATCGCGTGTGTAGACGGTCGGCAGCGCGGCGAACACCGCGGCGCACGTCACGAGGTCCTGCTTCCAGGTCTTTTCGTTCGGCGCGTGCGCCTGCGCCTCGGCCCCCGGGCCGAAGCCGATGCAGGGGATGCCGTTTCTGCCCATGATGGTGACACCGTTGGTGGAGAAGGTCCACTTGTCGGTCAGTGGGCGCTTGCGGCGCATCTCGATCGTTTCCGCGCT
>JAVBRL010000020.1:0-3603 GCA_031547985.1 Synergistaceae bacterium | reverse complement strand
GTTGGCTGTGCCGCCGCGATCATCAAGGGTTGGCTGACGGGAACGGAGCCGCACTGCGATTGCTCCGGCGATGATAGTTGCTGCGGGTGAGCGGCATCAGATATCCAGCTTCTGGTCGCCGAAGCGGATCCAGCCTTTTTTGCGCATGAACTCCGAAATGGCCAAGGTGAGCGCGGCGGGCAGGATGATATGTAGCAGCGCGATCCGCACGAACACGGAGGCGTCTGTGCCCATTACGGCAATGGTGCCGAACTGTCCGACGAGGCCCGAAGTCCCCATGCCCGCGCCGCCGGGGTTGTTGCGCATCTGAGCGACCGTCGTCGCCACGGGCCCCAGGATGGCCGAAGCGAGCGTCGGTGGGATCAGGATCAATGGGTTGCGGACGATATTGGGGACCTGCAGCATCGACGTGCCGATCCCCTGGGCGACGAGGCCGCCGATTTTGTTCTCGCGATAGCTGGCGACGGCGAAGCCGACCATCTGGCAGCAGCATCCCACAGTTGCCGCACCGGCGGCGAGTCCGCTCAGTTCGAGCATGACCGCGATGGCGGCGCTCGAAATGGGGGCGGTGAGCGCGAGTCCCATCAAAACCGAGACGAGAATGCCCATCGGGATAGGGCGCAGGTTCGTGCTCCAGATGATGACGCCGCCGATCCACTTCATGAAATCGCCGATGTAGGGGCCCACGAAATTCGCCACGGCCACGCCCACGATGATCGTCACGGCCGGGGTCACAATGATATCCACCTTCGTCTCTTTCGATACGAGTTTGCCGAACTCGGCAGCCGCGACGGCGGCGACGAAACATCCCGCGGGGCCTCCCTTGGCCGCCACGGCCGCGTGTCCCACGACCGTCGCCGCGAAAAGCACGAGCGGCGGCGCCTGCAGGCCGAACGCCACGGCCACGGCAATCGCCGGTCCCATCATCGACATGGCGAGCGCGCCGAAATCGACCATCCAGCGGATGCCCGCCTTGTCGCCGACGGTCTGGATGATCATCCCCACCAGAAGCGAGGCGAAAAGCCCCAGCGCCATCGCCCCCATCGCCTCGATGCCGTAGCGGTGCAGCGAGAAAATGACGTTTTTGCGCGCAAGGAAATTTTTTTTCTGCGTTGCCTGCTGTGTCGTCGGGTTCGTTTTCATGAATGTCATTAGCTTCGCGCCTTTCGCCTGTTTTTTCTGTGTTTTTTAAGTTTTTAATCTTTAATCGATATAGCCGAGTCGTCGCGAAATCAGCATGGCTGTGTTGCGGACCGTTTTGACGATCTGGGGAATACGCTCCGAAGGCATGGTGACAGTGGCGCCGCTTGCGCTCACCGCTGCGATGATCTCGCCCCGGTAATCGAAGATCGGCGCGCCGATGCAACGATGACCGAGTTCGTGTTCCTCGTCGTCGATCGCCCACCCCTGGGCGCGCACGTCCTTCAAGTGTTTTTTAAGTGCCGCGATCGTGGTGATCGTGTTGGGGGTAAACGGCGTGAAGCCGTCTTTTGCCAGAAGCTCCTCGAGCTCCTCGCCCGAGGCGCGCGACAGGAGGCACTTGCCGAGCGACGAACAGTACGCGGGGACGCGGTTTCCGATCTCGGTGTAGATCCGCAGGTTTTTGAACGTGTCGATCTTCTCCGCGTAGATGACCTCGCAGCGGTCGAGGATTCCCAGGTGGACGGTGAGGTCGAGCTCCTTGCTGAGCTCGTTCAGATAGGGCCTCGCCTCCGTGTGCAGCTCGAGGTTGTCGATGTGGTTGCTCGCGAGTTCGACGACCTTGACGCTCAGGCGGTACTTGCCGTTTTCGGGGGCCTTTTCGACGTAGCCGCGCGTCAGCAGGGCGCCCAGGATGCGATGGACCGTGCTTTTGTGGATCCCCGTGCCCTTGGCGAGTTCGGACGGACCCATCGATTTTTCCGTCCGCGAGAGGCACTCCAGGGTGTCGAAAACGCGGTCGATCAGCTGGACGTTGTCCATGGCACGATTTTGAAGGGGTTTAAGATGCCGTTCGGGTCGAACGCCGTTTTCACGCGCCGGATCAGCTCCTGCTGCGTCTCGTCGAGGAAGAATCCGACCAGGTCGCGACGCTTGAGGCCGATGCCGTGCTCGCCCGAGAGCGTTCCCCCCATCGATTCGACGATGCGATAGAGCGCTTCCTGCGCTTCGTGCAGCGGCGTCTTCCAGTCGGTGGTATCCTCGCCGGAAAGCAGGCTCAGGTGGATGTTGCCGTCGCCCGCGTGCCCGAACGAGACGAACGTGACGGGATATCGCGTGCATAGGTCCTTGACAGCTTCGAGCAGCGCGGGGATCTTGCTCACGGGGACGACGACGTCCTCTTTCAGGTAATGGCTGTAAAACGTGGAGATCGCTTCGGGGATCGATTTGCGGGCCTTCCAGAGCTTGTCCTTGGCCGTGCGGTTGTCCGCCACGAAGACCTCGAACGCCCCGTGCTCCAGACAGAGGTCGCCCACGCGCTCATACTCGTCGGCCAGGATCTCGGGGTCGTTGCCCTCGAGCTGGATGATCAGGTGTGCGCCGGCGTCCCCGGCCGGAAGCGTGCAGTTCAAATAACGCTGTGCCAGGCTCAGGGCCTGGTGGTCGATGTATTCGATCGACGCGGGGAGGATGCGCGTCTGAGTCACGATCTTGGGGACGAAGGCGATGGCGCTTTCGAGGTCGCTGAAAGCCGCCAGCAGGTCGACGTTGTGCTCGGGCATCGGCAGCAGTTTGAGCGTGACCTCCGTCACGACGGCGAGCGTCCCCTCCGAGCCGACGAGCAGGTGGACGAAGTCGTAGCCGGTGACGTCCTTGCGACGTTTGCCGCCGAAGCGGACGATGCGGCCGTCCGCCAGCACGGCCTCGAGCCCCAGCACCTGGGCGCCCGTCGCGCCGTATTTGATCACCTTGTTGCCGCCGGCGTTTTCGGCCACGTTGCCGCCGATGAACGACGCGTCGCCGCTGCACGGGTCGCCGGCGTAAAGCAGTTTGTGGGCCGAGGCGAGCTTCGTGATCTCCGAGGTGACGACGCCCGGCTCGACGGTGACCGTGAGGTTTTCCTCGTCGAGTTCGAGGATGCGGTTCATCTTTTCGAGCGACAGGACGATGCCGCCGCAGGCCGGCACCGCGCCGCCCGAAAGTCCCGTTCCCGCTCCGCGTGGCGTGACGGCGATGCGGTGCGCGTTCGCGTAGGCGAGGATCTTCGAAACATCCTCGGTGCTTTCGGCGAACACGAGCGCTTCGGCCGTGTAGGGGCGGTCCCACGCGCTGGCCGGGACTTCGTCGCGCGAGTAGGCGGCGAGCTTCTCGGCCTCCGTCGAGACGTTGCGCGGTCCGACGAGCGCGGCCAATGCGTCCGCGTGTTCTTGATTGATGGGCGAAAACGGTCTGGTCGACATGGCGCGTCGCTCCTTTTTCTTTTTTTTCTGGGGTCTTTCGCGCACTTTCTCGCGCGCCGCATCAATCTATACCACTCGTCCGCCGGACTGTCAAAACGGAAACGATGTGGGGTACAATAATTTATTACGAAGATGAAATGCGGGCAAGACGAGAAAACGGAGGTGGCGCGTTTGGCGGGGTCGGGTAAAAAAACAAACTCGAACGTGGTTTGCGGAGTAAGTC
>JAVBRL010000199.1:0-3203 GCA_031547985.1 Synergistaceae bacterium | reverse complement strand
GAAAACTGATCGCCTCCTACATCGGGGGCTGCCCCGAGTCGGTGCGCAAGATGGGCACGGGTGAGATACAAGTCGAGCTTGTGCCGCAGGGAACCCTCGCGGAGCGCATTCGTGCACACGGCTCCGGCCTCGGCGGCGTGTTGACGCCGACGGGCGTCGGCACCGTTGTCGAAGAGGGCAAGCGCAAGTTGGCGCTCAACGGACGTGATTATCTCCTGGAAGAAGCGCTCGGCGCGGACATCGCCCTCATCGGCGGCAGCCTCGTCGATCGTGCCGGCAATATCGTCTATCACCGAAGCACGCGCAACTTCAACCCCTTAATGGCCTTGGCATCGGATAGCGTCATCGTGGAGGCGGGAAAAATCGTCGACGTCGGCGAAATCGACCCGGACCATGTCGTCACACCTGGGATCCTCGTCGACTGGATCGTACAAGGGGGGTGCGCATGATGGACGCACGCGAACTCATCGCGCGCCGCGTAGCGCAAGAGCTGAAAGATGGCGACGTCGTCAACCTCGGCATCGGCATGCCGACGATGTTTGCGAACTACATTCCGGCATGGACAAAAATCGTGCTCCATTCCGAAAACGGATTCGTCGGCCTCGGAGCCGCGCCAACACCAGGCGACGAGGATCCGGACCTCGTCAACGCGGGTGGAGCACATGTCACGGCGGTACCGGGAGCCGCTTTCTTCGACAGCGGTATGTCATTCTCGATTATCCGAGGCGGCCACGTGGACGCCACCGTTCTGGGAGCGCTGCAGGTCGACGAAGCGGGAAATCTGGCGAACTGGATGATCCCCGGCAAAATGGTGCCTGGGATGGGCGGCGCGATGGCTCTGGTCGTCGGCGCAAAGCGCGTTATTGTCGCCATGGAACACATGGCGAAGGGCGCTCCGAAAATTCTCAAACAGTGCACGTTGCCCCTGACGGCTGCGAAGGAAGTGGACCTGATCGTCACGGAGCTTGCCGTCATCGAAGTCCGAAACGAAGGGCTGGTCCTCCTTGAAACGGCCCCCGGCGTCACCGCAGAGGACGTCCAGGCAGCGACCGATGCGAAGCTGCTGATCAGCAACAACCTCGGAACATTCGCTCTTTAGCGCTTCTCCCGCATGGCGAAGCCCCCGGTCTTTTTCCGCAAGATCCGGGGGCTTCGCCGTCATTGAGGACGTTGAAAAATA
Source organism: Synergistaceae bacterium (assembly GCA_031547985.1). Taxonomy (GTDB): domain Bacteria; phylum Synergistota; class Synergistia; order Synergistales; family Synergistaceae; genus JAVBRL01. The sequence goes on along the minus strand of JAVBRL010000199.1, from coordinate 2,023 downwards.
AGAAGAAACTCAGCGCGCTTTTTTCTTTCCCGTCTCGGCGTACTCGACGAGCGCATCCGCGTTCATCCCTTCGAGTCCGAGGTTGCGGACGTTGCGGCCGTTCTCGCCGTTCGTGAAGTCCTGCTCCATCACCTGTTCGCAAATATCGACGATCATTCGCGTCTTGGGGGCCGGCACGCCAATCAGATCGCCCACCGCGGCCGTGGGGACAAGGCCTGCGGGGACGTCTTCCGTGATGTAACGGTTCTGGAGCGTATTGGGACTGTAGATGTTCGTGTAGGCCTTGCATGCGCGAAACGTCTCACGCAGGCCGGTCGTTCCGCGAACGCCATACTCCTGCTCGTACTGCATGAGCAGTGTGAAAAGGTCTTTCCCCAGCGTGAGCCCGAGCGCCCGCCCGATCGCGATACGCTCGGCGTCCATCTTCTCCATGATCTTCTCCACGGTGGGACCGATGGCTTCGTGCATGAACGAAAATTTTTGCCCGGACTCCACCCACGAGCAGTTCAGGATCATCGGCGCCGGGTGGACAAGCGGGTTCGTGTTGTCGATGCTCGTCGCGAGGACGTTTTTCACGGCCTGAGCCTCGGGGATCGGTTCGCTCAAAATTTCCATCAGGCGATCAACGTTCTTCGCCGCCGGAAACGCGGAGACGAGGATGCGCTCCTTTTTGCCCCCCACGTGCGCCTTGCCCGGCTCGAGCAAACGGCAGGCGAAAAGCGACGTGTTGCTCTCCGCCAGGACAACTTTTTTCGAGCAACCGAAATCCTCGAGCGCTTTTCGAAAAGCGAACGCCCCGAACGTCGACGCCGGGTTGATGAAAACGATCTGCTCGTCACCCACGTGTTTGGCGAGTTCGCGCGCCAAGGCCCGATGGTGCTGCGCCGGATTGATCACCATGACAATCTCGGCACCGTCTACAACCTGCTTCATGTCCGTGCTCGCCGAGTCGAACAGGACTTTCCCCTCGATCGCCCCGCTGAGTTCGATGGACCCTTTTTGGTTGATCGCGTCCACGGTCTCTTGGAAAAAATCGAACAGCCCAACGTCGTACCCCTTGAGCTTCAGGTACCCCGCGTGCGTCTGCCCGCTGTTTCCCGCTCCGAGAATCGCGAATTTTTTCTTCTTCATAGCCGAGCAACTCCTTTCGTTTGGATGCCTAAAAAGGCCCGTACCCTGTGGCAACCGCGAACGCGAGCGCTGCGAAGACGAGGATGGACCATTTGACGACCAGAACGAACGCAAACCGAAACCACCGATCGAACGAGATCCCCGCGATGCCGATGCAGGCCATCGTCGTGGGGTGCGTCGGCGTGATCATGTTCCAGAATCCGTCCCCACACTGAAACGCTAGGACGGCTGTCTGGCGCGTCACACCGACCAAGTCGCCCACAGCCGACATGATCGGCATCACCGCCGTCGCCTGCCCCGAGGAGGAGGGGATGAAAAAGTTAATGAACCCCTGCGACAGGTACATGCCCCAGGCGGCAACGATGGGGTGCAGCGTCGATATCGGAGCGGAGATCCAGTAGATCAACGTGTCCATGATCGCCCCCTCCTGCAGCACGACCAAAATCGCGCGCGAAAGCGACACGATCAGCGCCGTCCCCGCAAGTCCTTTCGCCCCGGCGACGAACTCCGTCATACACGACTCCAGATTGCCCTTGAAATAAAACAGCCCCACCGCGAGACCGCAGGTCATGAAGACCGCGGACATCTCCGTGAGATACCAGCCGAACTTCATAACACCGACCACGAGCACGGCAAGCGATAAGGCAAGTAGCAGCAGGACGACGGTGTCCCGTCCGTCAAACGGACGCTCCTCGGTCTCTTGAGCCGCCCAGAGCTTGTTTTCGTCCGCCACGACGCCTGCTTTACGGTACTTCTTGCCGTACGCGACGACGTGCTGATAAGCGATGAGCAGAGCGCCCACCGCCAGGAAAAGCCGCAGGCCGATACCGGAGAAGATCGGCAACTGCGAGATTTCCTGCGCAATCCCCGTATTGAAGGGGTTCAGGGGACC
>JAVBRL010000007.1:0-8827 GCA_031547985.1 Synergistaceae bacterium | reverse complement strand
GAGGAGACGAACGGCGCCAAGGTGACGATGAGCGCAAAGGGCGTTTTCGACGACGTGGACCTGGCCGCCATGATCCATAGCGACGCGGGCAAGTCCAAGGTCGTCTACAACTGCCTGGCGATGGATTCGTTCGAGTTCACGTTCACCGGCAAGACCGCCCACGCGGCGGCAAGCCCCTGGGAAGGGCGTAACGCCTTAAATGGCGCGCAGCTTTTCTTCCACGCCGTCGACATGATGCGCCAGCACATCCGTCCCGAGATGCGCATCCACGGCGTCATCAAAGAGGGTGGATTGGCCCCCAACATCGTCCCCGACAAAGCCGTGGTACATTTTTATTTCCGCGGCCCCAAACGGAAGATATTGGACGACGTGGTAAAGAAAATGTTCGACTGCGCACGGGGAGCGGCGCTCGCGACGCAGACCGAGGTCGCGTGGCGGAAGAACGAGTTCAGTTTCGACGACATGCTCCCTTGCCCCGTCGGGGAGGAGGCGTTCACGCGTATTTTCGAGGAGCTCGGCGAAACGGTGGTCGTGCCCACCGAAAGCGGCGGGTCGTCCGACGTGGGCAACGTCAGTTATCGCTGCCCGACATTGCAACCGAGGCTTGCCATCGTCCCTCAAACGCTCGCGCTGCACACCGTGGAGTTCGAAAAGGTCGTCGTAAGTGGCCCGGCCATGAAAAAAGCACTCAAAACGGGAACACGCGCCCTGGCGCGGATGGGGCTTCGCCTCTTCGCCGACACGACGCTTCGAGAAGCGCTTCACAAGAGCTTCAAAGAACAAAAAACAGTGACGGAATAGTCGCGCTTTGGCCGTCTTTATATTAAAATGAGACGTTTTCCGCCCACCATCGCGCAAACGGCATAAAGAAAGGGGGAGTCGTCAAAAGCGAAATATCGCGCGTTTTTTGATTGTGTGTGACTCCAGGAACCTTTTGCATCAACAAACGCAACTGCCCGAAAGGAGTAAAAAATATGGCTGAAGAAAAAAAGAAATTCAAAGTACCGCATACTTACGTCATCCTCTTTTGCGTCATCATTCTCGCCGCGATCGGGAGCTACATCCTGCCCCCCGGCGAATACACGCGCGTTCGCGACGAGGCGCTCAAGCGAACGATCGTCGACCCGAACTCGTTCCACTCGGTCGAGCGCAGCCCCGTCACGCTCTTCCAACTGTTCATGTCCGTGCCCGAGGGCATGGTCAAGGCCGCCGAAATCGTCTTCTTCATCTTCATCTGCGGCGGGGCCTTCAACATCATCCAGGCCACGGGCTGCCTCCACTCCTCGATCTCGAGGGCCGTCGTCGCCATGAAGGGCAAAGAGACGTGGATGGTCCCGATCGTGATGCTGATCTTCTCGATCGGCGGCTTCACGGTCGGTATGAGCGAGGAGGTCATCGTCTTCATCCCCATTGGCGTCGCCCTGGCCCGGGCGACGGGGTACGACGACATCACAGCCGTCGCCATGATGTCGACGGGGGCCGCGATCGGATTCAACGGCGGTATGCTCAACCCCTTCACGGTCGGCGTCGCCCAGGGGATCGCGGAACTGCCGCTCTTTTCCGGCATCCAGTTCCGCTGGATCGGCTACGGGCTGTTCTACGTCATCGCGGTAGCGTACACACTCCGCTATGCCAAAAGAGTCAAGGCTGACCCGAGCACGAGCTACGTCGCGGACCTCATCCGCGAGGACACCTCCACGCACCGCATCGCGGACGACGTCGAGTTCACGACATGCCATAAGCTCGTGCTGCTCGTCTTCGCTCTCGGCATCGCGTACATGGTCTACGGCGTCATGAAGGAAGGCTTCTACATGATGGAGCTCGCCACGGTCTTCTTCGGCATCGGCGTCATCGGAGGACTCGTCGGGCGACTCAGCCCCTCGAACATCGCACGCGCCTTCGTGGCCGGCTGCCAGGACATTGCGTTCGGCGCCCTCGTCGTCGGCATCTCGCGCGGTATTCTCGTGACGATGAGCAACGGTAAGATCATCGACACGGTCATCCACGGGCTCGCCGGCGTCGTCTCGGTTCTGCCGCACGGTTTCGCGGCCATCGGGATGTTCCTCGTGCAGTCGTGCATCAACTTCTTCATCCCGTCCGGCTCGGGCCAGGCGGCGACGACGATGCCGATCATGACCCCGCTCGCGGACCTCGTGGGGATCACGCGCCAGACGGCCGTCCTCTGCTTCCAGTACGGCGACGGCCTGTCGAACTCCGTCATTCCCACATCGGCCTCGCTCATGGGCGTGCTCGGCATGGCGAAAGTCCCCTACGAGCGCTGGCTGAAGTTCATGTTCCCGCTCTTTTTGATCTGGACGGCAGTCGCCTGCGTGCTCGTCTATGTCGCCGCGGTCATCAAACTGGGGCCGTTCTAGAGACATATTTTAAAAATATAAGTAAAAAAGAAAAGGGGTGCAGGGGAAGACTTCCCCTGCGCCTTTTTTTATGTTTTACTCTGAGGTGGGGTATTTTATTTCCTTTTCTTCCCCCATTTCCTCAAAATATTTCACCCGGAGGTATTTTTTCATGCTGAAAAAAAAGAGAAAATCCTGGAAGGGCATGTTCGCGCTCCTATCCATCGTTTTGCTCTTGTCGGCGGGTGCGGCGTGGTCGGCGCTTTCGGCCCGCAGCGTCGCCGAAAGCGACCCGATGGGAACGATGTGGGCGGAGGCGATCGTCCCCAAACACCGCGCCGTGATCACCTACATGGACTCTTCCCGCAACATGAAGACGTTTCGCGGGCAAGGCGCCGACATCGAAAGCAATTTGACGAGCTACGCGAGCCAATCGGTCTACACGACCGCCCCCTCCGAGCTGGGCGGCCTCTCGGGAGGCGACGACAGCCGCCCGTTCGCGATGACATCCGCGGCCGGAACAATCCGCCGCAACGTGACGCTCAATACGGAGTTCTACGGCACCACCGAGTTCACGAATGTCCCCGAGCCGGTGCTCTGCACGGCCTACCTGACGATGTCGAATGCGGGCGGTGCAAACACGGCCGTCCACCTCGAGTTCACCAACGCCGACGGCCGCATGGGACGCGTGGCGCTCGGGGGCGCTCCGTCGCCCGCGTACAAATACTATTTCAGAGCCGACGCGGCCAACCGCATGGCTCCCGAAACCGACCAGAACGTCGCGCTCGACCTGGTCGCATTCGACTGGAACGGCGACGGCTACACGGACTATGTGCTCAGCTATCCGCACACCCCAAATGGCAACAACGCGGAAGCCAACACGTACGTGGCGCTCGTCTACGTCGACGGCAAGTCGCTGGCCGAGGCGGTCGGCGACAAAACGAAGAGCGTGATCGTCTCCGCCAACAGCCAGGCGTCGCTTTTCAGCGACATGGACAACAACACGCCGGGCGGCAAGACGGACGTCAAGCCCGCCGGCAGCAGCCGCATCGCGATCGGGGATATCGACGGCGACGGCGCGCCCGAACTCGCCCTCTTCAACACGCTGGCGGGCGGCAAAAGAACCGAGGGCGAGGACGACAACCAGTTTAAGGTCTTCAAACTTTCCGTCGACGCCTCCTCGCGCAAGGCCAGCTTCAACAAAATCTATGAAAAATCGCCCCTCGGGGGAAGCTACCTGCAAAACGACAGCGTGGGCCTCGCGATGGGCGACCTCGACGGCGACGGATTCGCTGAGATCTGCGCGCTTTACGCGCAGACCAACTTGCTCTATGAAAAAGCCAAAGTCTACCTGACGATCTTCAAATGGGACGCGAACGCGAAGACCCTTGTCCAGAAGGTGAAGGCGACCCAGGTGGCCGAGACGTACGACGTGAGCAAACGCTCCGAGATCTCGATGTCGCCGCTCGACGCCTCCGCCGCCGACCTTGACGGCGACGGCTGCGACGAGCTCGTATGGACTTCGCTCAAAGGCGACGACGACCAAGTTTCGGGCAACGGGCGCATCCGCCTGTGGGTCCACAAATGGGCGAGAGATGACATCTCGGGCACCGGCAACCCGGCCGAGTACAACATCGCCGAGTCGCACGGCTGGATTCTGAACTCGACCGTGGCACGCTACTCCCTGACGACCGGCCTGTTCCGCTACCCCGACAGCACGCTGGCCGTCAAACAGCCCCGGCAGATCGCCGTCGCGCACATGGGCGGGTCGTCGGCCGGCAGCACCGCGACGTGCAACCTCGACTGGGGTCTCTTCTCCTGGAGCGCTTCGTCGGGCCTCACGCTCCTGGGCAAGGGGCTCGCCGCTGACCTGATGAAGGTGGATAACGTCGTGCCTCGGCTCACGGCCGTCGACTTGAACCGCGAGAGCATGATCCTGGGCGAGCCGACCGAGATTACCGTGCAGGACAACATCGAGCCGCTTTTCGTGACGCAGGCCCCACCCAAGCACTGGGACGTGGTGAGCGGGGAGTTCGCGGGCGTCAACCCATCCGACGACGGCGGTTCGAGCCGCGTCGACGTCTTTTTCAAGCTGCCCGGTTACGCGACGACGATCGACTCGAACAGCTCGCAGGAATCGATCGAAATGACGACGAAAACGAGCACGGGCACGTTCAACGGGAAAGGATCTCTCGGAATGTCGCAGACATTCCCTTGCAAGGACGCCGTTCCGATGTTCTCGCTCGGCGCCGAGTACGCCATGGAAAAAGTGAACGAGACGACCGAAGAGCTGAGCTGGACGACCTCCTCGGCGTTTTCGGCCACGGCGGAGACGGATGATCAGCTCTACTACCGCTGCAACGACTACAAGATCTGGCGTTACCCCGTGCTTTACCCGGAATCGCAACGCATGATCACCGTCACGGACGAAAACGGCAACGCCATCCAAGCGCAGAACTTCCTGCAATTTGTGGTGCCCACGGTGGTGGAGACGGTCTTCACTCCCTCTTCCGGGCGCAATATCAGCTGGTACGAGCCGCTGCACGACAATCTGAACCTCTTCACCTATCCGCGCCGCCTGAAGGACATCGGGGGCTTCCCGCAGGGGAGCGAGATGAAAGACCCCTCCGATCCGTGGTTGAATACGAACGGTATTGAGATCGTCAGCGGAACCCAGCAACAGATCGGAAACCCCGACAAATCGTCGTTCACGGCTTCGATCGCCTCCTCGTCGCACTATTCGGAACTGGATTCGCTGAACCAGACCGTGGGCGCGAACTTCATGAAGAACAAATCGATCCTCAAGGCGTTCTGCTATTGGACGAAAAAAGCCACCACGCTCACGCTGGACCTGGCGGGGGACTACTCGTGGCAAACCTCCACGACGACCGCCACAAACGCCTCTCAGATGAAAGGGTTCACCGTTTCGTGGCCAGGCGCCAAGAACTATTCAAACGCCGGCGGCTTCTCGCTCGAGGACCAGACGTTCTATAGCGACATCGCCATCTACACGCAGGACGACGGCGCGTTTTGCATCGGATACGCCGTCAGCGGCCTCAAAAGCGCACGGTCGCGCTTGTGGGGCGAGGGCTCTCCCCTGCGCACGCTGCCCGACCCCGGGCTTTTGCTTCCGTTTCGTTACCTGACAAGCGGCGCCGACAATACGACTGTCGACCGCCTGCTCGTCCGGGGCGTCTCTTTCGAGAACGCGGGAACCACTTTCGACTACCAGAGCCTCCCGGGCAAGGCGCTGCCGATCGGCACGCCGGTGCGCGGAACGTTCCGCGTTATCAACTACAGTTTCGTGGGCACGAACGCGCCGCTTACCGTCTCCGTTCACTATCAGCCCTTGGCGGCTTCCGAGTCGAAACCAGACTTCGCCAAAGCGCAGCAGATCGCGCAAATCCCGATCAACCTCGTGCGCGGGCGCGAAGAGTACCCCGACAAGGACAACTGGGAAGAAATCGCGTTCGACTGGACGACCCCGAGCACTCCGGGCGGCGGCTACCTGCACATCAAGCTCGACTACCAGGGGCAGCAGCTGAACAAGGACAACGACTACGGCTACGTGCTCGTGGGAACCTACGATCCGAACAACCTCCCGACCGACTCCGCGGCCGCTTCGCAGAAAACCGCCGCCGCCGTTTCGGCGCTCGACCTCGCGATCGACAGCGTCACCGTGCGCGCCTTAAACGACGACGACACGCCGGGCGAAACGCTCGACCCCAAGGCCCTGCCGCGCGACCGCAAGATGGAGATCGAATGCACGGTGAAGCTCTCCGCGACCGGACAGACCGCCGTCAAAGCGCTTCCCAACGTGCGCCTGTTCCTGTTCGGCAACGAGCGGAGCATCCTGGGCGGCAGGGAGGTCCCCGTGCTGGCCGTCGGCAACAGCTGGACGTTCCGCGCCACGTACGACCCCGCCGTCCGCGGAAACGTCAAAGTCGACAAACTGCGGCTTTACGTGATGTCGCCCACCTTACGGACACGTGACGAATCCGACATGGCGAACAACATCCGGGAGCTCGCGTTTACGGGAAGTTCTGGGGGCTCGACTGGAGGCGGCAGCTCGAGCAGCTGCTCGGCCGGTTTCGCGCCGCTGGCAATTGCCGCGCTTTGCGCGACGGCGCTGCTGCGCAAGAAAGAAAAGTAAAAAAAGAAAGAGACGTAAAAAATGTGGGCTCTGCCCACACCCGGCAGGGAGCTTTGCTCCCTGCACCCTATTCTTGAAGAACAGGGGTCCAGGGGACCAGTCCCCTGGCAGGTGTGGGCGGAGCCCACGAACTTTTCTTTTTATTATTTTGATCCTACCTGCGGGACGCCTTCTCCATCCGGTCGGCGACCGAGAAGAACGTGTCGACCAGCACGGGATCGAAGTGGTTTCCCCGTCCCTCCTCGATGATCAGCACAGCTTCGTCGTGCGGAAAGACGGCCTTGTACGCGCGCTCAGAGACGAGCGCGTCATAGACGTCCGCGATCGCCATCAGCCTTCCTTCGAGGGGAATAGCGCTTCCGGCGAGCCCCTGCGGGTAGCCGCTGCCGTCCCACTTTTCGTGGTGCGTGCCCGCGAACGTCTTGGCGTGGTGGATAAAACTCCCGGGTTTGGATTCCTTCTCGATTTTCTCGAGGATCATCACGCCGTACGTCGTGTGCTTTTCCATTTCCTGGAACTCCTCGGGCGTGAGTTTCCCGGGTTTAAGGAGGATCGCGTCGCGAAGCGCGCTCTTGCCCACGTCGTGGAGCTTCGACGCCCGCAGGATCGTCTCCGTGTCCCACGCGGCGATCTCGTCGCTGTACACGCCCTGGCGAAGCAGTTCGGATATCAGAATATCGAGGTATTGCTCCGTCCGGTCGATATGCCCCCCCAGCACGACGTTGCGAAACTCCGCCATATCGGCAAGCAGCTTGATGATGTCGCTTTGGAGCTGTAGCTCCTCCCGGTCCCGGGCCGCCGCCGCACACGCCAGGCACGTCTCGACGCGCCGGCGCAACTTGGGGAGCGAGAAGGGTTTCGCAATACAATCGGTGGCACCAAGCGAGAAACATTCGAACTCGCTATCGATGTCCCCCGCCGCGGTTACGAAGAGAACGGGGATGTACGCCGTCCGGTCGTCGGATTTCAGCTTTTGGATGACATCGTAACCGTTCACCCGAGGCGTGTCGGCATCCAACAGGATGATGTCGGGCATGACACTTTCGAGAATTTCGAACAGCTCCTCGCCGCCACGCGCGACAAGAACGTCGTAGCGTTCCGAGAGCGCCTCCTTACCGATCGAGAGATTCGTCTCGTCATCGTCGACCCAAACGATTTTCGCTCTTTTGATTTTCGCGTCCATCGGACCCATAACGGATCATCTCCTTTTTCGGGAAAGTTCAAAACAGGCGAAAACGTTACTCCCCGCGTTCCGAGAGAATGAAATCCACCATGTCGCCGACCGTACGCACCCGGTCGAGCAGGTCGTCCGGGATCTGGACTTTAAATTGCGACTCCGTCTCCAGCACGATGTCGAGCAGGTCAATCGAGTTGGCCCCCAGATCTTTGACAATATCGGAAGCAGGCGAAATCTCGCCGGTGAACCCCGTCTTCTTGACGAAGATTTTTTCGAGCTGTTCGGAAATTTCCTCACGCGTCATTTTTGCTTCACACTCCTTTCTCGCTTTTCTTGCCTTTCTTGTTCTCGAAATGTAATTATAATCTATCCAGGGTGGCATCGCACAAAAGACATCAAAAACGGCCCCGCGGACAAAATGATGCGGGGCCGTTTTTCGCGCGAGCGGAGAATTTTTAGGCTTTAGCGCTTGAAACGGCGTACGGCGCCGACAGCTGCGAGGGCAACCAGCGCGAGCGGCACCGAAAACGCGTCGCATCCGCCGCTCGAACTGCCGCCGCCCGACTGGCTCGGCTTTTTGACGAGCGCTATCGGGTCGTCGACATAGCCGTTATACTGCCCGTCGAAGACGTAGAGGTAATTGATATCGCCCACTTTTTTCCGCAGGAGGCCGTAGCCGCCCTGCTTCCAGCTCGTCCCCGACTGTGCCTGCCCGTCGACGAAAACGAGCCAGCCGTTCAAAGTCAGCATCGATGTGACCGGGTCGTAACTGAAGAGGTCCGGGAAAAGCCCCGTCAGGTTCGCCGTGATGTTCGGATCCGTCGAGAAGACCTTGAGCAGCGAGTAGTTCTTCAGGAACTCGCTCATCGACTGCGGATGCGGAAGGAGCGGCGTCGCGCCGTCGATAGCGTAGTTGTTAAGCGGAAAAGACATCCCGAAATAGGCCGCCGCGCCGCCGTACACCATGGTGCCGCCCAGGTTCTGGCTGACGGCGTAGGCGTCGCTGATCTGCGCGGGCGTGGCGATCGACGATGGGATGCTCGCACCAGACGTGATCGACGTGTCGGCGAGAGCGAAGACCGATGACACCGGACAACCGACGACGCCCGCGATGTTCTGCCGTACCGTGTCGTTGAACGTCTC
>JAVBRL010000140.1:0-6813 GCA_031547985.1 Synergistaceae bacterium | reverse complement strand
TTCATGTCGGCGATCCCGTGCGCGATACAGTGGCTGTAGGCGATGATGATCGACGGGCCGTCATATGCCTCCGCTTCGAGGAACGCTTTCGCCGTATGCCCGTCGTTCGCCCCCATCGCGACGCGCGCGACGTAGACGTTGCCGTAGCTCATGGCCATCAGAGCGAGGTCCTTCTTGCCCAGCCGCTTGCCACCCGCGGCGAACTTGGCCACCGCGCCGCGCGGCGTGGAGTTGGACATCTGCCCACCCGTGTTCGAGTAGACCTCCGTGTCGAGCACGAGGATGTTCACGTTGCGCCCCGAGGCGATCACGTGATCGAGCCCGCCGTAGCCGATGTCGTAGGCCCAGCCGTCGCCGCCGATGCACCACACGCTCTTTTTGACCAGATTGTCGACGATCGACAGCAGGTCTTCGGCCTCCGGCGTCCCGATCGCGCAGAGGTGCTCTTTAAGGGTTTCGACCCGGTCACGCTGCGCCGAGATTTCTTCCTCGGTCTTCTGCGAAGCATCCACGATCGCGTTAACGAGCTCGTCGCCGATATCGGCGGACATTCTCTTGAGCAACTCGGCCGCGTACTCCGCGTGTTTGTCGAGCGCCAAACGGAAACCCAGGCCGAACTCGGCGCAGTCCTCGAAGAGGGAGTTGCTCCAGGCGGGGCCGCGCCCCTCGTCGTTGTACGCCCAGGGCGTCGTCGGCAGGTTGCCGCCGTAGATGGAGCTGCACCCCGTCGCGTTGGCGATCAAGGCGCGATCTCCAAAGAGCGCCGACAAGAGCTTCAAATATGGCGTCTCGCCGCAACCGCCGCAGGCTCCGGAGAACTCGAAGAGCGGGTGCAGGAGCTGGATGTCCTTGACCATCGCCTTGTTGAGCTGGTCACGATCCATGTCGGGCAGCGACATGAAGAACTCGAAGTTCTCGCGCTCCGTCTCGCGAAGAGGCATCTGCGGGCTCATGTTGAGCGCCTTCTTGCTCGAGTCCTGCTTGTTCTTCGCAGGGCAGTTGTGTGCGCAAAGCCCGCACCCCGTGCAATCCTCCGGCGCGGGCTGCACGGTGTACTTCATGCCCGCGAAGTTCTTCCAGTTCGCATCAAGCGATTTGAACGTGGGAGGCGCGTCCTCGAGCAGCTTGGGATCGTACACCTTCGCACGGATGACCGCGTGCGGGCAAACAAACACGCACTTGCCGCACTGGATGCACGTGCCGGGATCCCACACGGGGATGTCGATGGCGATGTTGCGCTTCTCGTACTGCGTCGTCCCCGAGGGGTACGTGCCATCCTCAGGCATGCACGAGACGGGGAGACACTCGCCATCGTTGATCATCATGGGACCAAGCACCTGGGCGACGAACGAAGGCGCTTCGGGTCCCACGGCCGGCTTGGCGTCAAACGCCGCGGTCGCCTTCGCAGGGATTTTGACCTCGTGGAGATTCTTGAGCGTCTTGTCGACAGCGTCGATGTTCTTTTTGACGACATCGGCTCCCTTGTTGCCGTAGCTCTTTTTGATCGCGTTTTTGATCGATTCGATCGCTTCCTTCGCGGGGAGCACATTGCTCAAGGCGAAGAAACACGTCTGCATGATCGTGTTGATGCGCGAACCCATGTCCGTCTCCTTAGCGATCTTAACGGCGTCGATCACGTAGAAATGCAGCTTCCTATCGATGATCTGGCGCTGCGCGCGAAGCGGCAGGTTGTCCCAGACCTCGTTCGGTCCGAAGGGGCTGTTGAGCAGGAACGTCGCACCGTCGTCGGCGCATCGAAGCACGTCGAGCTTCTCGAGGAACGAGAACTGATGACACGCCACGAAGTTCGCGTCGTAGATCTGGTAGCTCCCACGAATGGGGTTGGGACCGAAACGCAGATGGCTGATCGTGATACCGCCCGACTTCTTGGAGTCGTAGACGTAATACCCCTGCGCGTAATTGTCCGTGCTCTCGCCGATGATCTTGATGGAGTTCTTGTTCGCCCCGACGGTTCCGTCGGCGCCCAGACCGAAGAAGAGGCAGCGCACGCACTTGGGGTCCTCCACGGAGAATTCCGGATCGTAGTCGAGACTCTTGAACGTGACGTCATCCTCGATGCCCACCGTGAATCCGTTTTTGGGCTCCAGAGCGAGCAGCTCGTCAAAGACGGCCTTCGCCATCGCCGGCGTGAAGTCCTTGGAGGAAAGTCCGTACCGCCCACCAATGATCATGATCTCGGGTTTCGAAGAGAGCGCCTCGACGACGTCGAGATAAAGCGGCTCGCCGGCCGCCGCCGGATCCTTGCAGCGGTCGAGCACCGCGATCGACTTCACGGTGGCGGGAAGCGCCCGCAGGAAGCGGTCGACGGCGAACGGACGGTAGAGGCGGACGTTCACCAATCCGACCTTTTGTCCCATCGCGTTCAATTTGTCGATCGTCTCCTCGATGACGCCGATCGAAGAACCCATGGAGATGATCACACGGGTCGCGTCGGGCGCGCCGTAGTAGTCGAAGAGGTGGTACGAACGCCCCACGATTTTCGCGAAACGGTCCATAGCTCCCTGAACGATATCGGGAACCGCTTCGAAGTAAGGGTTGCACGCCTCGCGCGACTGGAAGAACGTATCGGGGTTCTGCGCCGTGCCGCGCACAACGGGGTTGTCGGGCGTCAGGCGGCGATAACGATGCTCCTGCACGAGTTCGTCGTCGATCATCAGCCGCATGTCGTCGTACGCCAGCTCCTCGACTTTAGCCTCTTCGTGGCTTGTTCTGAAACCGTCGAAGACGTGCAGGATGGGGATGCGGCTTTCCAGCGTCGCAGCCTGTGCGATCAAGGCCATGTCCATGACTTCCTGCACCGAGCAGGACGAAAGCATCGCCCAGCCGGTCGCACGTGCGGCCATGACGTCGGAGTGATCCCCGAAGATCGACAGCGCATGCGTCGCGACCGTTCGCGCGGAGACGTGCATCACGGTGCTCGTGAGTTCTCCGGCGATCTTGAACATGTTCGGAATCATGAGCAACAGCCCCTGTGAGGCTGTAAACGTCGTGCCAAGCGCTCCGGCCTGCACCGCCCCGTGATAGCTCGCCGCGGCTCCCGCTTCGCTTTGCATCTCGACGACCGAGGGAACGGTCCCCCAGATATTGGGACGCCCCTCGGCGCTCCACTGGTCGGCCCATTCGCCCATGTTCGACGAGGGGGTGATCGGGTATATCGCGATGACTTCGTTCGTCGCATGCGCGACGTACGCGGCCGCTTCGTTTCCGTCCAAGGTTACCTTCTTTCGAGTGCGTTCTTCATCCATCTTATCAATAACCTCCTGCGTTAGGAATCCGCCCTTCGTAAAGGGGTCCAGGGGACGCGTCCCCTGGAAGTTCTTCTTGCTCCTTGCCTCGGAAATAAATTTCTAGTCGCTGAAATCTCCCTCGCCGCCCTTGGCGCGGCCGGGAGCCTTGCCGGGACCGAAATCCGCGCGTGCGCCCGCGATCTTCCGATCCGGGGAGGCATTGGAATCGTTGCGGCGCGAGATCACTTCGAGAACTTTTTCGGCGCTGCCCTCCGCACCGAAGGCTTTGATAAATCGCTCCGCCCACCACGCCACTTCGTCGACGATCCGATCGACGACTTCGCGCGGTTCGGCGAGGATTTTTTCGTGGAAGGGAAGGTTGAGCTTCTTGTAGTCGCCGCTCTTACGGCTCATCCCACGGCCGTCGGCATAGGCGACCATTTCATCCCACAAATTCTCCGTGATGCCGCGATCTTTTTCCTTGACGTAGGCGCCGCTCGAAAGGTCCGCGTTGCCCGTGTCGGGATCCATCTTGATCCCCAGAACGACGTTCTGGAAGAGCGTCGCCACGTTGCCTTTGTTGATCCCATATTTTTTGAAGCTTCCCACTTTGTCGAACGGCGTCCCGGAGATACCGTGCTGGGCGATCGACACGCCATAAGGCTCGATCGCGTCGGCGATCTCCTTCGTGCGCGCAAGGTCGATTCCTTCCATCTGCCCCGCCGTGGGGTCGTACGTACCGTGGAGCGAACCGTTGGAGATGGCCAGGTAATCCGGAAAGACTCCCCAGGCGTTCAGGCCGCCGATGAAATAGAGCGCCTCTTCGACCGTCGAGAGCTCTCCCGCGCCCTTGATCTCGCCCACCTCAACCTCAAGGCCGACGGTCGACGGCAGCCACGTGCCGAGGTCGCGCGTCGCGCACAGGTTCTCGAAATCCGCGAGGTGCGAGGCGTCGATCGCCACGGACGTGAAACCGCCCGCCAGGATGGCCGAAAGGTGTGCGGCTCCTTTGCAGACATCTTCGAAATTCTTGATCGCGTAGTGGTCCGCGTGCAATCCGAAAACCGCTCCGTGCCCAATCTCCGCCGAGTACTTGAGAGCGTAGTCCGGAATATTCTCATACGTGGCACCGCAGTAGGTGGATTCCGATTTGGCGAGCTCGATCAGCACGGCCGCGGAATTCTTCTTGGCCGCCTTGAGCACGCCTTTGATGATGAGCGCGTTACGCGCGTTCGCCGCCAAGACGATCGTTCCGATCTCCTTGGCCGCCGTGGCGATATCGCGTCCGCTCACAAGCCCAATCGGTTCGCTGCCGAACTTCCCCTGGACGTTCAAGGGGCGTTTGCCCAGCATATCCTGCCACGCTTTTCCGTTCACATCCATTTTGTAACAGCCTCCTTCGATTCTATGTTTTTCAAATCAAATGGTGAAAAAAGGATAGTTTTCATAAATGGCACTTCATTATGGCACGCTTTGCCCCATTTGTCGCCTGCATGCAACGAAAAACGGCCCCAAAGATCGGGGCCGTGCATCGTCTGTTGGTTAAGATAGAACGCGGAAAAAATTTATTTGCCGATCGCGTCCAGCACCTCGTTAAAATCGGGAAGCGTCTTGATCTCGTACACTTTGACCCAGGCGATCTTCCCCTGTTCGTCCAGCAAGATGTTGGCCCGCTCGGAAAAGCCGTTTTTGGGCCTGAAGATCCCCAGCGACTCCGCAAGGCCACCGTGCGGCCAGAAATCCGCCAGAAGCTGAAGTTTTTTAAGCCCCATCGATTCGCTCCACGCCTTTTTAGCCGGGGAAGCGTCCACGCTCACGCCAAACGGAACGACGTTTTTCTTTTCGAATGCTTCGTACACCGCGTCGAGGTTTTTCATCTGCTGCGTGCAAACCCCCGTCCATGCCAGGGGGTGGAACGAAAGCAACACGCGACGCCCTTTCAAAGCGGAGAGCGCGATTTCGTTGTCGAACTGATCGTCCAATTTAAATTCGGGAACAACCGTTCCGATTTCTTTCGCCATATCCGAACACCTCCGTCAGTTTGTTTTGTTTATTCTATCACGCTTTTAAAAAACGACTCCATCGCGATCAAGCCGATCTTGAAGACGTTCAACGTCAAGCACCGACGGCATGATCCCCCCAAACGCGCACAGCGCCGCCGCCGTCCCCGCCGCTTGCCCCAACGCCATGGCCGTCGCCGTGATGCGCACGGAGGCCGCCGCCAAATGCGTCATCCCCACAGCGCGCCCCGTCACCAAAAGCCCCTCGATGCCGCGCGGAAGCATGATCTCGAACGGGATCCCATAACGAGGCACGCACGCTGTCTCGAGCCCCGCTCCGTCCGCCGAATGGACGTCGATCGGATATCCCCCGATCGCCACGCTCGAACGAAAAACTCGTCCACTCAACAGATCATCTTCGCAAAGCGTCGCACGCGCAACGATACGCCGCGATTCGCGCACCCCGATCTCTCCTACGCGGTCGATCCACGCCCGCTCAAAACCCGCGATCCGTTTTTTCAAAAAATCCGCCACGACAAACACTTGGCGCACTCCTTCATCCTGCGCACGCGAAATGTCTTCGCCAACCTGTCCGCGAAAACCGCCGATCCGGGTTGTGTTCACACATGCCTCGTCGTCGCGCACGCCCTGAAAAAAAAGCAACCGGTCGCGCGGCACGGCAAAACTCCCATCCTCTCCACCACGCCGCACCTCTTTGTAATAACCGCTAACGGCCACATATTCCATCCGCTCGGCACTGGATTCATAGCGCGGCGCGAGATAAAAATTTTTCGGATTTCGCATGATCGCGTCGCGCACGGGATCGAAATCGACACCGCGCATCGTGAAAATCGTCGTCATCGGCTGGGGCGCGTCGCTCCCCTCCCCAGGCAAGACACACTCCGCCCCCGACAACGCTGCAAGATCCGCATCTCCCGTCGCATCGATAAAAACATTCGCGCTCACGCTGGCAGTCGTTCCATCCTTGAACGCGAATCGAACCGCGGCAAGACGCCCCGCGCATACATCGACACCTGCAAGCGACGCCCCCCATAGGCAACGCACGCCCGCCTCGGCAAGCATCTCGAAATAAAGCAGCCGAAGCGCCACCGGATCGACCGGCGTCAATCGGTCACAAAACCCCAAGGGATCGCGAAGGTGCCCGCGACTGGCCCCCATCTCGACAAGGCGGTTCACGATCTCGTCCGGGATACCGCGAACGATCTGTTCCTCTCCGTTCCAAAAACCCATCAAGGGGCCGACGAGCGACGCCGTGGACGCTCCGCCGGGAAACGCACGACGTTCCACCAAAAGAACGCGAGCCCCCGTTCTGGAAGCCGCGATCGCGGCGCAAACCCCAGAAGCTCCCGCCCCCACGACAACGACATCAGAGTCCAACGTGAACACCCCCTCTCGGGGCTCCGCCCCGAACCCCGCAAGGGGGCATCGCCCCCGTGACCCCGTTCAATAAAATCAAAAAATTTTATGCAGAAAGAGATAGAGATATTTCGGAAAGACGGCGGCAGGGGAACGCCGCGGGGGTTGTCCCCGGCGGCGCACCCGCC
>JAVBRL010000224.1:0-18899 GCA_031547985.1 Synergistaceae bacterium | reverse complement strand
TCCCCCTACTCCGACGATTCCCAAAGACATTTTTCTATCCCCTTTTTTTCACGCGCGCTCATTCGCCCACCTGCCGCAACGCCATCTCAAGCCCCAGCTCGAGATGGTCGCTGCGCAGGATGTCCCACGCGCGGTCGAAATCCTTTATGCGCATTGCCGCAACGAATTCGTAAAGCCGCGAGATGATCATATCCACGTGCTCGGGCGGTTTGCGCGAGAGCATGCCGATGCGTACGAGCTCCTCCTGGTTGACCTGGTAAAAACGTAATATGCGCCCGTTCTCGTAGGCTTTCACGATCTCGAGGTGAAACTCCGTGTCGCGCCACTCCCATTCGAACAGATCGGCCTGCACGGCCTTGATGCGCACGACGCGCTCCTCGAGGCGATGCGCGTACTCCCACGTCATGTCGCGTTCGAAAATCAGGCGCAGCGCCCGCTCCTCGAAAAGCCGGCGGATCTGGTAGATCTCGAAGACATCCTGTTTATGGATCTCCTTGACCTTGACTTTTTTGCGAAAACCGGAGACGAGCCAGCCGTCGTCGATCAAGCGGTTGATCGCGATCTTGACGGGCGTCCGGCTCACCCCGAACTCCTCGGAGAGGGCGTTTTCGGTGACCGCGGCGCCCGGTTCGTAGGAAAGCCGCATGATTCCTTCCTTGATGCGCCAGTAGACCTGATCGGAAAGAGAGCGTTGCCCCTGTCCCATTGGATCTGTATTCGATGTGTTCGATTCGAAAGAGATCGCGCTCATGCGTCCTCGTAACCCCACTCCCGGCTTGCGCGCTCTAAAAAATGCTTTTTACGTTTCGCGCGCGACGATCATCAATTATATACCACGTTTTTTATATGCCACGTTTTTGCGGATCGCTTTTAAAATCGATTTCGTTTAAAGTGATCTTGCAAACCGACGCGGTCTACCCGATCCGATTCGTAACGACTCGATTCGTAAAGGAGAGAGGACCATGTTCGACAAAAAAGCAGTGGGCAAGAATCGATGGATGATCGACCCCGACGATGCGGTGATGCTGCTCATCGACCATCAAAGCGGCCTCTTCCAACTCGTCCGCGATATCGACCAGCCGATGCTGCGCTCCCATGTGACGGCGCTCGCCAAAGTGGCGCACTTGGCGAAAATTCCCACGTTTACCACCGCCTCCGTACCGGACGGCCCCAACGGCCCCTTGATCCCCGAAATTCACCAACACAACCCCGACGCCGTGTACGTCCCCCGCACGGGCCAGATCAACGCGTGGGACAACCCCGCCTGGGTCGAAGCCATCGCCGCGACGGGACGTAAAACGCTGATCATCGCCGGAACGCTCACGAGCGTCTGTATGGCCTTCCCCGCCTTGAGCGCCGTCGAGGCGGGTTACCGGGTGTTCTGCGTCGTGGACGCTTCGGGTAACTGGAGTAAAATGGCCACCGACCTCACGATCGCCCGCATCGTCCAGGCGGGCGTCATGCCGATCGACACGTACGCCGTCCTGGCGGAGATCATGAGCACGTGGAACCGCCCCGACGCGATGGATTTCGCGGCGATCATGGTCGACCATATCGTGCCGCCCTATCGCGCACTGATGGAAAGCTACGAAAAAGCCCAGAGCGTGCAGCGGCACGGACGCGAAACGAAACTCGACCAATTGGAAGGGCACGCGGACAAAGCGTAGCGGATTTCAAACCGGGTAGACCGCGTGGGTTTGCATGGAATCGATCTTTTTCAATTGACTAAACCATCGTTTTGTGCTATTTTTGGGATGCTAAAATTGTTGTTGGATCCCAAAAATGCGAACTGCGTTTTACCTTGAAGGAGGGAAAAAACATGAGCACACTTCAAACCGAATCCGAAAAACTCTACATGCAGCGAATCCGACGCCTGAAGGACCAGGTGATCGGTGTGAGGCCCTTTATGGACCTCGAAAATTCGAAGATCCTGACCGAGAGTTTCATGCAGACCGAAGGCGAGCCGACGGCCATCCGCAAAGCGAAGGCGTTTCGCGAGCAGTGCCGTCGCAAAACGATCCAGGTCCAGGAAAACGAGCTGCTCGTCGGCTGCTCCGGCAGCGCGCCGCGCGCGGGGATCTTGTGCGCGGACATCTGCTGGTCGATCCTCGACCGCGAGATCGACACGATCTCGCAGCGCCGTTACGACCCGTTCTATCTCGACGAGAACAACCGCCGCATGTTTCTGGACACGGTGAAGCCCTACTGGAAGGGCAAATCGAACTACGAAAAATACCTGGCGCGGATGCCCGAGGACATGAAGGCGTTGCGCGACACGGGCATGATCTACATCGACCGCAAGGCCGTCCGTGGGTTCGGCGAGACGACGGCGGGATACGACGTCGTGATCCAAAAGGGGATCTACGGCATCGTCAAGTTGATCGACGAGGCGCGCGCCAAACTGGACCTCACCGACCCCTACGACTACGATAAAGACCTGTACCTGCAGGCGCTTTTGATCGTGGCCGACGGGATCGTGACACTCGCCGACCGCTACGCCCTCGAGGCCGCGCGACTCGCCGCGCTCGAAAAGGACGACCACCGCAAAAAAGAGCTCGAAAAGATCGCCGACATCTGCCGCCACGTGCCGGCCAACCCGGCACGCACGTTCCACGAGGCACTGCAGTCCTTCTATTTCTACCAGATCTGCATCTTCATGGAACAGAACGCGGCGAGCTACAACCCGGGGCGTATGGACCAGTACCTCTATCCGTACTACAAGGCCGACCTCGAGGCGGGGCGGATCACGCAGGACCAGGCGCAGGAGCTCCTCAACTGCCTGTGGGTGAAGTTCAGCGAACCGTGCCTCTTTCAGGACGCCGTCACCGCGGAGTACTCGGCGGGCTACCCCATGTTCCAGAATGTCTGCGCTGGCGGCACGGACCAGTACGGGCGCGACGCCGTCAACGACCTCTCCTACATGATCCTGCAGGCGACGATGGACGTGCAGCTCTACCAGCCCTCCCTCTCCGTCCGCTACAGCCTGGCCAAAAACCCCGGCACGTTCCTGCGCAAATGCGCGGAGCTCATCCGGGAGGGAACCGGCTTTCCGGCGTTCCACAACGACGAGGTCGGCATCCGCATGATGCAGAACAAAGGCGTGCCGTTGCGCGACGCGTGGAACTGGAACCCGTGCGGCTGCGTCGAGACGAACCTCATGGGGCTGATGCGCTCCTCGTTCACGGCCTTCGTCGACATGAACCTGGGCGGCATCGTCGAGTTCGTCATGACGAACGGGCGTTCCCGCAAATACGACCGCACGGCAAGCATCGAGACCGGCGACCCGCGGTCGCTGGCGACGTTCGAGGACTTCATGAAAGCCCTGAAAGCGCAGATCGCCTATATGGTGCGCTGCGTTGTGAAGGGCAGCCACGTGGTCGACGAGTGCTGGCGCGAGCACCCCGTGCCCGCGCTGTCGCTGTCGTTCCTCGACTGCATCGAAAAGGGCAAGGACTACGCCTGGGGCGGTCCCAAGTACACGACCGGCAACGGCATCATCCTGATCGGCGTCGCCGACCTGATCAACAGCGTTGCCGCCGTCAAACACCTCGTCTACGACACGAAGCAGGTGACGATGGACGAACTTGCCAAGGCGCTCGACGCCGACTTCGTGGGGTACGAGCGCATCCAGGAGCTGTGCCTCGCGGCGCCCAAATACGGCAACGACGAGCCCGAGGTCGACAACATGGCGACGGAGCTCTTCGGCCACATCGCCGACGAGATCGAAAAATACCACAGCAAGTTCGGCACCATGACGCCCGGCATCCTGCCCGTATCGGGCAACACACCATTCGGGCTCGAGGTGGGCGCGCTCCCGTCGGGGCGTAAAGGGTATACGCCGCTTACCGACGGCGTCAGCCCCACTGGCGGAACGGACACGGAAGGCCCCACGGCCGTGCTCAAGTCGGTTGCATCCCTGCCGCACGACCGCTTCGTCCAGGGCACGCTGCTCAACATGAAGATGGAACCCGCGATGCTCAACTCCGAAAAGGGTCTCACGAGCCTGATGGCGCTGCTGCGCAGCATGTGCGCGCTGGGGGTCTTCCACGTGCAGTTCAACGTCATCACTCCCGAGACGCTGATCGAGGCGCAGGCCCATCCGGAGGAGCACAAAGATCTGCTCGTGCGAGTTGCGGGGTATACGGCCTATTTCGTCGAGCTGGGCAAAGACGTGCAGGACGAGATCATCTCGCGCACGACACAGACCCAGGAACCGACGTCGATCGTGTAGGCGGACTTTTTTATTATGCACGGGACCGTCCTGCGCATCGAAAAAAGTTCGATCTTCGACGGCGCGGGACTGCGCACAGTCGTTTTCCTCAAAGGCTGTCCGCTCTCGTGCCTCTGGTGCTCGACCCCCGAGTCGCAGTCGCCGCAAATCGAAACCGTCAAAAACGAAAAAAAAGCTCCCTCTAGCGAAGAAATTCGCTATGGGGAGCTTTTGAGTTCGGAACAGGTCGTCCGCGAGATCATGAAGGACGAGATTTTTTATTTCCAGTCGGGCGGCGGCGTCACGCTCAGCGGCGGCGAGCCACTCGCGCAGCCGGAGTTCGCGCGCGAGATCCTGCAAGGAGTCCGCGCGATGGGTGTCCATACCGCGATGGAGACCTGCGGCTACGCACCTTGGGAAAACCTCCTTCTGCTGGCACCGCTCCTGGACACCGTCTTCTACGACATCAAACACATGGACCCAGCCCGCCACCTCGAGCTTTGCGGCGCCGACAACACCCTGATCCTCGAAAACATCCGCCGCCTCGACGCGCTCGATCTGCCACTCGAAATCTGTGTTCGCATTCCGCTCATCCCGACGCTCAACGACTCGGACGAAAATCTGCGACAGACAGCGACTCTGGCGAAATCGTTGCGAAAAATCTCAGGCCTCGAGATCCTCCCCTACCATCGCCTGGGGACGGACACGTACCGCCTGCTTGGGCGGCCCTATGCCCTGGCAGACCTGCCCGCCCCCTCCGAGGAGTGGCTCGTCAATCGTCTTGCTTTTTTAAAAGAGCTCGAACTCTCGTTCCCTTTGCTCAGCGGCACAGCGAGCTACTGACCGACGACCATTTTTTCCCGGCTGTGAGCGCCGCCCGAGGGGTGGCGCTTTTTTGTGTTTGTGTATTTTGTTCACCTTCATCGTCGAACGCGAATCGCTCCACCAGCTCCTGAATCTTGCCCACGGAATCCATCAGACCTTGTGCCTCTTCGGCCACACGTTCGCTCGCCTTCGCCGAGTCCTCCATCGCGTTTTTGATGTTCTCCAGCGTCTCGACCGTCTGCTGGTTCGCTTGCGTCACACTCTGCACGGACACAGCCATCTCGTTGCTCGATTCGGCTTGTTGTTCCGCCGCTTCGGAGACATTTTTCATCGTTGCGTTCAACGCTTCCGTCTCATGCAGGCTTTCGGTGAGTGACCGCTTCGCCTCACCCGCAATGCCCACGGCTTCCTTCAGGATTTCGTCCATCTCCACGATGACCTCGTCCGCGTTTTGCGTGTCGCGCTGCAGGGTATCGATCAATTTTTCCACTTCTTTCGCCGCCGCGTTCGAATCTTCCGCGAGCTTGCGTACCTCCTCGGCCACCACCGCGAAACCACGCCCCGCGTCACCCGCACGAGCCGCCTCGATGGCCGCGTTCAAAGCCAACAGGTTCGTCTGGTCCGCGATGCTCGTGATGGTGGAGACAAACCCCGAGATTGCGCTCACGGAGCCTCCCACCTTTCGAATGCTCTCGTTGCTGCGATGTGATTTTCCGCTCACGTCACCGATCTTTTCGACAACTGCGTCGACTTCGGCCGACACTTTGCCCTCAAGCTGCGCCGCCCGTTCGGACGATTCCGCGCCAACTTTCGCGGAATCCGACGACAGTGTGGCCGCCTGTGAGACCTCCTGCACACCCGCGTTCGTCTCCTCGAGCGCCGAGGCGTTCGACTCCGCCAAGCCCACGACTTCGTCGACGGACGCCTTGACCTCCTCGGCCGAGGCGACGGACTCCTGCGAAAGGCTCGCGAGCGTCTGCGCGCTGTCCATGAAGGATTTCATCTCCACCTCCAGCCGCGACAACAACCCCGCGACGTTAACGCGCATGGCACCGAGGCCTTTTGCCATATCTCCGATCTCATCCTTATAGGCGAGCAACCATTCGATGGATACGTCGCGCCTGAAATCGAGCTTCGCGAACGTGCCCACACGCGCCGTCGTGGCAACGATCGGCTTGACCATCCGCGAGATCAAGAAGCAAAGAAGCCCTCCCATGAGGAAAACCCCCAGCACGAAGATCACGGAAATTCGAAACAACAGGGCATACGAATCGGCGAGCACCTCTCGCTCCGGCGTAACCGAGACGACGCCCCACGGGAGTATTTGAGTACCCTCAATCTGGGCGACAACGCACGTCAGCAATTGCTTTCCTTTGAAAAGAGGAGTGGTTACGTAGCGATTCATTGTGTCGCTCTTCGCGATACCGGCGAGTAAATCGCTCGCGAAAGGCTCCAGCGCCGGCGATTCCGTGAGCGGTTTTCCGGCCAGCGACTTGTTCGCCGAAGCGGAAATAATCGTGCCGTTTCCCGTAATCAGGCATGTTCCCGCCGATTTTGTGACCTTGATCTGGCTTACCCGCTCCTGAAACCACGTCAGGTCGATATCCAGCCCCACCATACCGATCGTTTTCCCGTTCGCCTGGATCGGGCTCGTGAGCGTAGTCATATAGACGCTTTGCTGGCTTTCTTTCTTATAATACTGAAAAGGCTCCGTCAGATGCGCTCGCCCCGTTTTCAACGAAGTGGCGTAAAAGTCCGCCTCCCTTTCGAAATCCTCCACGGCGAATTCCCGCGTCGCCCGGATGCCGCTCGGCGTGCGGGCAATATAGAACATCGCACGCCCCGTTGGACCGTAGAGCGCCGTATTCGCGTGCTTCATGTCGACATCGAACCCGTTCGGGACAAAAACCATCCATACCGCGTCGGCGCGCGGAATCTCACTGAGCACATTGGCGAGCCAACCGACGACCTGTTCGCGCGCTTTCGGATCTTCGCGATCCATTGCGGCGACGACGTCCCCTAACGTATCGATGCGCGATTTGAACACCGTCAATTGCGCGGCGATATATCCCGCCTCGTTCTGCAGGACGCTTTGGGTGTATTTCTCCGCTGCGCTGCGGCCGCTTTTCGCGCTTGAAAACCCGATAAACGCCGCGATTCCCAAGAAAATCAGGCACAAAGGGACAAGAATACCCATAGACATTTTCGTACGAAGTCTCATTCTTCCACGTCCTTTTCGAGGTTGAAGTATTGGATTGAATTTTGCATGCAATGTGGCTTCGGTGACGTTGCGAGCTCGTTGTGTTTCGGTTTTGTGGATTTTGTGTTTCGTGCTCGGGAATTCTCGAGAGGCGAGTACGGACTCGATGTTACATGAGTATCTTAAATTATCTTCTTTTGTCGCGCAATACTTTTTCGGTTTTCCGATCTTACAAAAATGTTTTATATATTAGGACGACTCGAGGGGCGATGAGGCACCCCCTCCGTCACCGGTCTCGCTGTCATTGCGAAGAGGCGCAGCCGACGTGGCAATCTTGTTTGCCGGTACCGGCGACCCGTTACGCACGCGGTCATCATACGCGGAAAAATTTCTTCGAGGAATTTCGAAGAATTTTCAAAATGGGGGTGACAGTTTCGACCCGTTTCACGCACATTATAAGTATAGAGACGTCTCGTTTTAGAAACACCCGCGCTCTATTCCATCCCACTCCGCGCGCAGATGACCCGTTGCAACAAGCTGAGAAACACCCGTAACGAACGCACCAAACTGAACAAAATGCTCCAAAACACAAAAAAGTGCAACACCCCCTAAACAAGCGACCGAGAAGTTTTGGCGCCGCGTATGAGCAAGCCATGCGTGCGTGCCAAAAGGCCTCGGTCGTTTGGCTATATACAAAAAAAGCCGCCCCTCGAAAAGGGCGGCTTTTTTTATGGCGCGATTCGCGCGGGTGCGTTTACCAGGGGACGCCGAGGATAACGTGCGGCAGAAAGAGCACGAGGCGCGGGAAATACGCCGTGAAGATCAGCACGGGGACCCAGCAGAGCGCGATGAACCACAATGTCGGCCCCATCATTTCGTTGATAGGGGCATTTCCCAGGCGCGAACCCAGATAGAGCACGGGCGCCGCGGGGGGCGTGATGCATCCGAGCCCCGTGTTGACACCGACGACCGCCGCGTAGTGGATGGGGCTGAAGCCCAACTCGACGATGATCGGCATCATGATCGGCGTCGTCAGCACGACGACGCTGATGTCATCCATCAACATGCCCATGAGCACGAGGAAGATGTTGATCATGAGCATAATGACCCAGCGATTTTCCGAGACGGAACGGAAGAGATAGAGCACCCGTCCGGGAAGATCCTCGAGGATGTACAGACGGCTCAGCATGGAGACCGAGTAGAGCATGATCAGGATGACGCCCGTGGTCACGGCCGACTCGATCACGATCCCGTAGAACGTCTTCATGTTGAGGCCCTTGTAGACGAACATACCGATCGGGATCGCGTAGAGCACCGCGACCGCAGAGGCTTCCGTCGTCGTCATGATACCGCCGTAGATACCGCCCAGGACGATGATGGGCAAAAAGAGCGCCGGAATCGCCAGCCTGCCGCGCTCGCGGAAGAGCTTGACGCGTTCGGGGCGACTGCGCCCCGTCTGCACGACGACTTGTTTGTTGTTGCGTAACAGCCACATGTTCGCGAGGCTCAGCAGGGTGGTTGTGACGATGCCCGCGCTCACGGTGGAAAGGAAGCACGCCAGCACCGATTGGCCGCTGATCCAGGCGAAGATGATGAGCGTGGCGTTGGGCGGAATGAGCAGCCCCAGCAGCGACGCGTTCGACATCAGGGCGGCCGCGTGCCCCCGGGGATAGCCCGCCTGGCGGAAACGCGGGAACATGATGCTGCCGATACAGGAGAGCGTCGCGCACGCCGCGCCCGAAATCGAGCCGAAGACGGCGCAGGAGACCACGCCCACGATCCCCAGACCACCACGGATGTGTCCCACGAACACGTCGATGAGGTCGATCAGCTTTTCGCCGATCTTACCGCGCTCCATGATCCCCCCCGCCATGATGAACATGGCGATGGCCATCAAAGAAACGGAGTTGATCTGGGCGAAGCCGTAGGGAAGGAGCTGGCTGGGGTTGTAACCCATCCCCTCTCCCCCGAAGAAGATGAGCCACGCGCAGGACGCCATGAAGCTGATGGGGACGGGGACACCGATGCAGAGGCAGAACATCAGAATGGCAAGGGCGATATAAATCATGCGATCTTCTCCCCCTTGAACACGCGGACCATCAGGAACAGGTCACGCAGGAGATATTTAATGAAATAGAAGGTCATGAACGCGAGTCCCGAGAAGATCGCCAAGTTGTAAATCCACATCGGGATGCGCCAGACAGCCGTCATCGGAATCGCCACGCGCGTTCCGAGCGGTCCCCAATACGCGAACACGAGGAAGTCGTAACCGTACCACAGGTAGAGGGCGCAGACCCCCACGGAAATGATGTCCTTCAGGACGATCAGGCTGCGCCGTACGATCCCCTCGCGGATATAAGCGACCACCAAGTCGGCGGAAACGTGGCTTTCGTTGTAGGCGCCATAGGCCGCTCCCATGAAGTAAAGCCACATGGCTACCAGCTTGGCCCATTCGTCGTAGCCGTAGAGGTCTCCTTGGAGGATATATCGGATGAACGTCGCGGCGCTGATGAGAACCATCAAGGTGATAGACGCTGAAAAACAGATGATCGCGAAAAAGTTGACGAATATTTTATCGACGAGCGTTTGGGGTTTTTTGACCGGCACGCCCTCTTCACAGCCCGCGGCCCACACAGGTTCGGCGGAAGGCGGCATTTCTTCGGATTCTTGGACTACGGCCTCTTCTGGCTCCAGCTTGTTTGCATCCATCGATCCACTCTCCCTTCTTCACGCACATAACTGCCCGATGTTAAGGAGGGGGAGGGCCCCCTCCTTAACGACAAGTCTTCTGGGCTACTTGAACAAAAGGCGGAAAAAACGCTATTTTACGATGGATTGAATTCGAGCGACTTCTTTGCGAAGTTCTTCGAGAAGCTGCGGAGTATAAGCGTTCGCCAATTTGTTCCACGACTGCACACATGCGGCGGAATTCGCCGTCAACTGCTGCGCCGTATAGCGATAGACTTTTATTCCCTTCTTCTCCATTTCCTTCATGTTCCGTTCGTCTTCGGCATCAGCCCCCTTGATGCTCGCAGCGCTCGCTTTGTCGACGGCCGCCTGCAGCACCTTTCTGTCCTCGGGCGAAAGCTTGTCCCATGTCTTCTGGCTGATCGTTATCCCCAAAGCCTCGACAGCCCAACATGTATTGTACCAGTATTTTAGCACATCGCGCAGAATCGTGTTCGCGGCCGCGACCGGATACCCGCCGACCGCCTCGCAGACCCCCGTCTGCAGCGCCTGGTAGACGTCGGAGTACGGAATCGTCACGGTGTTGTACCCCATCGCGTTGAGCGCGTGCTTGTTGTTCTCGAACGTCGACACGCGGCACAGGACGCCCTTGGGCACCTTCGGGTCGAGCGGCTCTTTGACGGGTTTCGTCGATCCGATCCCGATCATGCCCTCGATGAACCACCCCATATGGCGCAGGCCGAGCGGTTTTTCGAACTCGTTCATCTTCTTGTCCATCCAGCCGTCCTTACCGAACATGATGGCGACATCCTTGAAGTTGCGAACGATCCCCGGCATGTTCGACATCTCCATGCGGCGATCGAACTTCCCCGGCACGGACGTGCACGCCATGTCGATCGTCCCGCGGATCATCTCTTCGAAAACCAGGTCGTAATCGCCCAGCTGGTTCGCCGGATGGATCTTGACCGTGATGCGCCCTTTCGTTTTCTCTTTGACTTCCTTCGCGATCTGCTCCATGGCGCGGGTCGCCGGGTGATCCATCTGAGACTGCCCCGAGAAACGAAGCATGATCTGATCGGCCGCCTCCGCCGTGTGAAGAGGAGTAAACAACGACATTGAAAGGACAAAGGCAAAGAGGGCACACACGACAGCAGGCATTTTCCGGATTCTTAACACAATCATTCCTCCTAAAGTGAAATTAAAATTTCGATTCTTTCTGACACGACGAGATAAGAGCTTCTCCAGCACGCTTTATCCTGTATACTTTTCACATCCCTTCCTTTTCCTTGAAAACCGGGATAGCATACCTTAAGGGGATGCTAAAATCAATACGGGATCCCAAAAATAGCGGATCCTATTTTTTCGAATCGATGAATGACTTGGCAATATTTATGCTTTATAGTATGAGCGTATTATTGACGCAAAGGGGAGGAAACCACCAGATGCCAGACAAGTGGAAAAGCAACCTGACCGACCAGCTGTGCGATTCGTTTCTGGAGCTCACCGACCGAGAAGAAGTCTACCGCTTCCTCGAAGATGTCGCGACCATCGCCGAGATCCGCGCGTTCGCCCAGCGCCTCGAGGTCGCGCGACTCCTCACGATCGGGCGAACCTATCCGCAGATCACGAAAGAAACCGGAGCCAGTACGGCGACGATCAGCCGGGTCAAGAAGTGCGTCGATTTCGGCGCGGACGGCTTTTCTCTCGTCTTGAACCGCCTGTCCGGAAAAGGAAAGGATTAAGCGAATACACACGCACCCAACATGCCCGACAAACTAACCGCCCTCGTCATCGAGGGGACGGCCCCGTGGAGCCGCGCGCTTGTCGAGTCCTTTGCGCGAAGAGGGTTTCGCGTTTATTTCACGTGGGCGGAAAATCCCCAGAATGCCACCGAACTGGCCGCGCGCGTGCGATCGAACAACGGCGAGGTTTGGGCCGTCAAAGCGAATCCCGCGAACTCGCACGATTTGATCCAAACGGCCCATGACATCGGTTCGACCGAAGGAGGGATCGACTGCGCCGTTCATTGCCTCGTGCGCAGCAATCCGGAAATGACCTCGTTCGACGTCGAGGAAGGCGAATGGCTGCATGCCACCAGTACCATCCTGATGGGATTTTATTTTTTATGCAAATCCGTACTTCCCTTCATGGTGGGGCGCGAGCATCCACAGCTCGTCCTGCCTCTACCCGCGCAGCTGGACGAGATGGAGGGCATGCATATCATCGCGTGCCGGGCGGCGGGTGTCGAGATGGTCGAGAATATCTCCCGACAGGTAAGCAAAATGGGAGTGCTCGCCCGTACGTTGATGATCCCGCAGACCTTCGCCACTTCCGAGGCGGAAAGAGCTCGCCACTGGAGCACCCTTGGCGAGGATACCGCTCAGCTGCTCGCAGGATTTCACCTGGGCGGGTAAAAACTAAAAACCCCCGCTTCGCGATTGCGAGGCGGGGGTTTTCGCAAAAGGCCCTTTTATTTTTTACGCGTGCAACGAAAGAACCAGGAAAACACTCCCCGATTCCTTGACCTTGAAGGGGAGCGTAAAGCTCTTGACCTCCCCCGCGCGGGGGTTGACGGTCATGAGGTTCTCTCCGGTGATCAGCTGCGGCGGCGTGATGTCGAGCCCCGGCGTGTCGACTTTGATCAGCGCCTGTCCGCTGATCATGTTCGAAAGCTCGCCGAGGACGGAAAGCGCGATCGGATCCTCCACATTGCCCTGGATCATCCCGCCCGAAAACGCATTCACATAGGAGCCGAACGCACCGACATCCGCCATCAGAGCCGCCGTTCCGTACACCCCGCTTCCCACGATACCGATCAACGCGGCGACACGGCTTCCGGGCGCTTTGACGCCAGCGGCGATTCCCGCCTTCTGGAAT
Organism: Synergistaceae bacterium; assembly: GCA_031547985.1. Taxonomy (GTDB): domain Bacteria; phylum Synergistota; class Synergistia; order Synergistales; family Synergistaceae; genus JAVBRL01. The sequence continues at coordinate 6,099 of JAVBRL010000224.1, read as the reverse complement.
TCCACGTCCAGCCCCACCGTTTTGCTCACTGAAATGAGGGCGCCGGCATAGGCATTCACGAGAGAGGACAACAAAGCAGACGACATGGGCAAGCTCCTTCCAAAGTTAAACGCGTCCGATATTATAACACGGCAAACACGACCATTTTACTCAAAACCCGCCCCTAGGGGAAGGGTCGCCGCAGTTATCAGTTTTCTTCCTTCAAGCCCCTCGTAGCGATCACCCAAGCTGCGAGGTCGTCGATATCACGCGGCGGAACCCGCAGCGATGTCGGAAAAAGCGTCCACAACCCCCTCGGGGGGTGCAGCTGCCAGTAAACCGCGCGCGCCGCGAGCGTGCTGTCGCGTTCGTCGACGTACCGGTACGGCAGGCCCTTGCGCTCCAGCTCAAGAGCGACCTCGCGCGACGCCGTCCCCGCGCCCAGAAAAATCCCCGCGACCGCCCATCCTTCGAGAAGGGCGAGCGATCCCTCCCGGCGCCATATCTCAAGATCCGCATAGCGTTCTTCGCGCAGCGCCTCCGCGAGGGCGTATGCGCCGTCTCCCGGCAATACGGCCGAAAACAAAAGCACATTATGGACCAACAGCGCGTCCGCGTTCACGAACGCCACTCCTAGTTTCGACCGTCCCGGGTCGATTCCACAGTAGAATTTCAAAATTTTCACCGATCTCCCAGCGTCGTCGCCCAACGGGGATACATCCAGAGCCACTGTTCGGGGTGGCGGGCGATCCACTCGGAGATCACTTCGTTGCAGCGCCCCGCCCCCCACTCGACGTGCTCCTCTCCCGCGGGAACCACGAACCCGGGCAGGAGATGAAGGTCGAAACACCCCTCCTGGGGCTCGCGCCGCCGCACGCAAAAAGCAGGGAGAATGGGAGTCCTGAGTTTTTGCGACATCTTGATCGGGCCGATCGGCGTGCTCGCGGGAGCCCCCAGAAACGGCACCACGACCCCGGCGTCCCGCGCGTCCTGGTCGAGCAGCACCGCGAGCGCGCGTCCCTCCTTGAGGCAACTCACCACCGCCCGCAGGTCGTTCACTCCCTTGCCCACGGATTGAATGCCCACGCACTCGCGCAGGCTCCAGATCAGCGCCGTGACGCGCGGGTCGCGCTGAGGCGCGTTGATGCACGCCATCGGGTAGCCCAAAAGCGCCAGGCGCGCCGCCGCGACCTCCCAGTTGCCGAAATGCGCGCTCAGTAAAATGACACCGCGCCCCTGCGCGAACGCCTCTTTGAGGTGCTCCTCGCCAAAGATCCGCACCCGCTCGCCGACGCGGTCGCGATCGACCGGCAAGCGGGCGAACTCCGCGGCCGCCATGCCGAAATGCGCATAGACCCCACGTACGATCCGCCGCGCTTCTTCGTTCGAAACGTTCAAAATCCGCGAGACCCGCGCCTCGGCTTTCGCCACCCGCGAAGCGGAAAAACGCCGCACGAGGCCCCCTGCCATGCGCCCAAGGCGCAGGGCCATCCGGTGCGAACAGCCCCGGAAAAGGCGGACCAGCGCACAAAGCGCGAACCAGATCAGCGGTTGCCTACGCGCCATGAGCGACGACCTTCATCCGAACGCACCTCCTGCGCGAAATAAGCAAAACGTGGTGCCATTATACCCAAAACATCCTGCCCGCGATTTGCACAGTTGTTTCTTTTCTGCTAGAATACCGCCCGACCACCGAGGCGTCGCCAATGTGAATCGCGGAAGGAGAATCGCCGTGGCAACCGCTAGAAACGAAGAACAGATCGTAATGACCCGAGAGGGATACGACAAGTTGAAAGCCGAACTGAGCACCCTGCGCAGCGACGGACGCACGGAGATCGCCGCCAAACTCGAAGAGGCGCGAGCTTTCGGGGACCTGAGCGAAAACGCCGAGTACCACGCGGCGAAAGAAGAGCAGGAAAAACTCGAAAGCCGCATCCTGTGGCTCGAATACCAGCTCAGCAAGACGAAGATCGTCGACACGGACCAGGTCGACACGAGCCATGCGAACCTCGGGACGACGGTGACACTCAAGGACCTCGACGCGGGAACGACGATGGTCTACACGCTGGTCGGTTCCGAAGAGGCTGATCCGAAAGCGAACCGCATCTCGGCGTCAAGCCCCGTGGGCAAGGCCATCCTGGGCAAGATCGTCGGCGACGAAGTCGTCGTCCGCGTCCCCAAGGGAACCCGCCACATCAAGCTCGTCGACATCCAGGCGATCTGACGCCCCCGCACAAAAACACGAAAAAAACAAAAAAGCGAAGCTTCGCCTTGGCGGAGCTTCGCTTTTTTTAGAACCCTCGATCTTTTTTTATCAGTAATCTTCTTCTTTGAGCGAGTCGGGGCGCTTGGCGGGGTCGTACAGTTCCGACATGCCCAGCTGCGCCTTGCGCTGGGGGTACGCCTTGATCGTCAGCGACAGCCCGATCCAGTCGTCGTTCGAGCTTCGCCGGTCGTCGCGAAAGATCAGCTCCCACGCCAGGCAGTGCTTATCGTACGTGACTTTGTAGGCCACTTCGGAAATTTTTTCGTCGATGAAGTCGTACGCGCCGCGCACCGAGAAGATCCAGTTCTCGTCGGGGCGCTTCGTCGGCAGCGTGAGCGCGATCTCCTGATAGAGGTCCTTTCGCTCCTCGAAATCGTCCCACAGCATGGGGGAATAGCCCCACACCCAACGCCGCACGTAGGCGGTCATGAAGTCGAACTGCCCGGACCGGGCCTTGACGCCCAGGACCAGGTCGAGCGTCTGGTTGCTGTAATCGCCGTTATCGTAGTCGAAATACCAGTACGTGGCCGAATAGAACGGCTTCAGCACACCGCGCGACGGCGGCGAACCCCAGAGCTCCACCGCTCCCCCCAGCCGGTCGTACGTCGGAGCCCCCGCCCCCAGCGTCGTATCCTCATAGCGCCCATAGAGGGCGTGCAGCCTCCACCAGCCGCGCGTCGCGGGGTCGCGCCACCACGGCGTCGTGACCCCGAACTCCGGATCGCGCCAGATCGTGTAGCGCTTGTCCTCGCCCGAACGCTTCTGGATCGTCACGAGCTCGCGCTGCGTCCATTTCGTGTAGAGCTTCCACCCCGCCATGTCGTAGTCGACTCCCCAACTGGGGCGCCATTCCGTGTCGTCGGTGTCTTTGTTCCACTCGCGGCGCACCTCGCCGAACACGCTCATCCCCGGAAACAGCACGTCCTGCTCGATCCGCCCGCGCCCCTCCCAGATCCCCTCGGTCCAGGCTGTGAAATCAATCCCCAACATGCCGGAGTCCCAGGCGATGGGAGCGGAAAAGCCCAGCCCCGCCCCTTTGTCCGATTCGTAACCGATCACGGGGAGGATCACGGTTCCTCTCTTCTTTTCGTGTTCGATCACGTAGTCGAACGGATAGCTGAAGATCATGCGGTTGCCGAGGTATACTTTGGGCTTTTTGACGATCGTGCGGAAATCCGTGGCGATGATCTCCTTCGATTCGAGCCGGTAATGCGGCGTCGGATACGTGCACGTCGTCGTCGAGACCTCGAGCCAGCGGGCCGCCATCTCCTCGGGCGTGATCTTCTCGCCTTTGTTACGCACGCCCCACTTTTCCTTCAGCGCGTCTTCGAGCGGCATGACCTCGATGCTCTTGCCCCGCAGGATCAGAGCGTCCGTGCGCCCGCTCGCGTCGCGCATCACACCGTGGCGCGTGTCCATGTTGTACTCGATCTCCTTGCCGCGCAAGACGCCTTGCTCCGTCACCAAGATGACGTCTTCGCCCCCCTCGGACTGCGCGCGAATGAACATCTTGCTCGAGTCGTACTCCACAAAGGGCGCTCCCAGGCGCACGTCGCGGTCGACGACGCGCACATCCCCCTCGGCCGTGGCGACGCCGGTTCCCTCGTCGTAGACGACCTTATCGGCGTTAAGCGTCACCTTGCGCGCTTCTTCCTTGGGCTCGGGCGTTGCGTTCGGGTCGCGCGGAACCTCCTCCGTCCAGGTCGACTCGTCGATGATCTGATAATAAAAAGGCGCGGTCAGCGCGTGCGCCGGCAGCGGCAGCAGCAACAAAACGAGCGCTCCCGCCAAAATCCCCCTGCGGGCACGCCTTAAAATGGGTGATTTTTTTTCTACTCGTTCCAAAAGGCCTTCACTCCTTCGGAGAGGGTGAGCGTTCCATCCGCATCCATGCTCCCGACATTCCCTTCGATTCGTAGATTTTCGTCGCGCGACAGCACGAGCCCCCGGGGGAAAAACCACCGCCCCGACGAGCCGTCGAAATCGGCCCGGGGAGCGTGCCAGTAAAGGGGAACGTCCCCCGAACGCACCCAATTCCCCGTCGACTCGAACAGGCTCCCCTTGTCCTGTTCGCGAACGTAATCGCCGCTTGCCGCCCACACCTCAAGCTGCTGGTCGGACGAGGCGCGAACCGACAAGTCCACGGAGCGAACCAAAATCGACGCTCCCTGGCGCGCGACCCATTCGGCCCGAGCCTTCCACGCCCGTCCGTCGACCACACGCTCGAACGCGACGTCGGACACTTCGATATCGCGTCCCGCAAGCCCTTTTAAAGCGTACGGCAGGCGCAGGTCGTGCCACAACCACCCCAGAGCCAGCAACACGCACGCCACAACCGCGATCAGGACGAGCTTACCACGAGACACGGTACTGCCCGTTTTCCTCGACGAGCGCGAATTTCTCGGAAACCAGCGTGTTCACGAAGAGGATTTTTTTCTTCCCCGTCACGGTCGCCGTGTTCTGCTTCCACGATACTTTGTAGTCGTCGCGCACAACGCGGCGGAACGGGTTCGCCCGCACCGACTTCTCGAAAGCGTCGAAATCGATCTTCTGCCTCGATTCGGCCGAGAGCATGGAGTACATCGTCTTCGTGTCGTCGAGTTTCCAGGACGTGAGGTATCTCTTTAACGCCTGCTCCATGCGGGTGCGCGTCTTGGGATCCCATTCCTGCGCGGGCGCGGACGCCGCCACATCTTCCGATTCGGGCGCCGCGCGTTCGCTCCACAGCGGGTTGGGGTCGTCGGAAACGGCCGAAATAGCGGGGTTCGTGGGCGTAAACGTCTCGCTTTTCGCCGCCTCCTTATTTTCCGGCGGCGCCTTCGGGACCTGCGGCTTCGCCGGCTCCGTCTTGATCTTGGGCACGTCTTTGGGCGACGCGGGTTTGTCGGGCTTATCGGGAATCTTCAGCAGCACTTCTTTTTTGTCCGAGTCCTTCTGGCCGGACGCCTTCGCCGCTCCCGTATTGATCTTGGAGGAAGGCGCCTCCGGCGAAGCGGCGAGCGCGGAGCCGCGCGCGAATTTAAAGACCGTCTCCTTGCCGGGGATCAGGCCGCGCACGGCGACCTGCACGGGAACGTCGGGCTGCTTGGGGAAAAAGACGAACCCCTGCGTCAGGCCCGCCAAGGGCGCGTCGAGTTTTTTTTCGTAGCTGACCGGGGGCACGCGTTTGCCGTCCGCCGTGATCAACGCCACGTTTTTCGACAGGGGCGCCAAATTGAGCGGCGAAGCCCCGAACGCGTGCACGGAGAGGACGAACGCGTCGGTCGTATCGCTTCGCAGGTCCTTGGCGAACTGCTTGCGATATTCTTCGGCCTGCTGCGCGTTCATCTTGTTCCGTTTCGCCTCAAGGCGCACCCAGGGGTCTTCGAGTTCGCGCGGGTAGTGGACGATCCACACGAGGCTGTCCGCCCCCCAGTGGAACACCGTCGAGCGGTCGAGGATCCGCGACACTTCGCCCTCGAGGTCGTCCGCCGCCGTTTCCTGCGCCTGCGCAAGGCCACCCCAGAAAAACAGCAGGACGAAAAACGCCGCCGCAAGCCCCTTGATAAAACGCCTCTCGTTCATGCTCTTTAACCCGTTTCTCAAACGCGTCCGTTTTTTATCACAGGGAAACCGAATTAAATGTCCCCTACGGTTTTTTGTCGGGCGACTTCGTGGGCGTGGGGATGGTCACGTCGTCCGACAGGGGCGGCGCGAGCAGGCTCTTTAACGAGTCGGGCACTTCGTAAGCCTGCACCACGGTCGTGTTTTTCGTCTCCACGTAAAAAATGCTCCCCTCGGGGATCGGGCGGTTGTCGCCGCGGATCAAAAAGCCGCCCGCCAGGCCGACCGGCCCCAGCAAAATAGCGCCCAAA
>JAVBRL010000179.1:0-3158 GCA_031547985.1 Synergistaceae bacterium | reverse complement strand
CGTCCGGATCATCTTTTCCGGCAGCGGGTACGTGAAACCGAGCTTGAGGTAGCAGGCGTCGTCACCGAAGACCTCCCGCGCGTGCTGATAGGCGATGCCATTCGCAATGATCCCGATCTTGCGCTTATGCCCCCACTCGATGCGGTTGAGCCCGCATTTTTCGGAGAAATCGGCCAGCCGCTCGAGCCGCTCTTCGACAATATAATGGCGCTTTTTGGCCGACGCCGGCGCCATGACGTACTTCGCCGAGTTGCGCACGTACTCCTTAACGGGCACTTCGACGCGATCCGATGTGGCCACGAGCGTCTTGCTGTGGCAGATGCGCGTCGTGACGCGCAGCAGAACGGGCGTGTCGAAGCGTTCGGAAATTTCGAAAGCGCACTTGACGTAATCGAGGCACTCCTGGCTGTCCGCCGGTTCGAGCCTCGGGCCTTTAGCGTGCGGCGCGTACCAGCGATTGTCCTGCTCGTTTTGCGAGCTGAAAAGCCCCGGGTCGTCCGCCGTAACGACGACCAGCCCACCGCCGATGCCCGTGTACGCGAGCGTGAAAAGCGGATCGGCCGCCACGTTGAGCCCCACGTGCTTCATGGCCGCGAGCGCGCGAGCGCCGCCGATGGCGGCTCCCGCCGCGACTTCGAGCGCCACTTTTTCGTTCGTCGACCACTCCGAATAAACTTCCGCATACTGAGCCATATTTTCCAGGATCTCCGTCGACGGAGTCCCCGGATAGGCAGCGGCGACATGACACCCCGCTTCCCAGGCTCCGCGCGCGATCGCTTCGTTTCCCGTCATGATTTCCTTCAAGCTGAAAACATCCTTTCGTGAAACACAGAAATTCAAGATCAAAAGCTTCTTGGGGAGCCAGCTCCCCAAACCCCTGTTTATTTTAAATCTTTTTTAAGCTTTTTGAACGGGGGTGAAGGGGGCGCTGCCCCCTTCAAGCATTTTTATTATTTTATTATTTTTTCCCATTACCATTTCCGTTGCCGTTCTTTTCGACCCAGACCAAGTGTTTCGTCTTGCCACCCGATTTTTCGAGCGTGTCGGGCTCGAGCACGTTGAACGGGACGTAGACGCCCAAAATTTCCTTGAGCATTTTCTGCCCGCGGATCTGCAGCTCCATGGCGGAGCCGGGGTGCGTCTCGGGATCGCGTTCGCAACCGACGGTCATCTGGTGCATGCGGTTTTCGCTCCACACTTCAATCTGATAATTCGGCGTAAGCCCTTTGACTTTCATGAGGGCCGCCTCGACTTGCGTCGGGAAGACGTTGACGCCGCGGATGATGATCATGTCGTCCGATCTCCCGCGCAGGCGGTCGATGCGGGGGCCTCCTGTGCCGCAGGGACAGGGATCGGCGAGGTAACGTGTAAGGTCACGCGTACGGTAGCGCACGATGGGAAACGCCTCCTTGCGCAAAGACGTAAGGACGAGTTCGCCAATCTCGCCCGGGGCGACCGGCTCGAGCGTCTCAGGATTGACGACCTCGGCGATGAACGCGTCGCCGGGGATATGCAGTCCGTTCTGCTCCAGGCACTCCTGCGCGACGCCTGGCCCCATGGCCTCGGAAAGGCCGTAGATGTCGAGCGCCTTGATGCCGAGCGACGTCTCGATGTGCTTGCGGACGCCCTCCGACCACGCTTCGGCTCCGAAGATGCCGACTTTCAGATGATGGCCGTTCGTCTCGATCGGGTTTTTCTTGACGATCTCGACAATGCGCAGCGCGTAGGACGGCGTGCAAGCGAGGGCCGTCACGTGGAGATCGCGCATCAGGGCCACCTGCCGCGTGGAAAATCCGCCCGAAGCGGGAACGACCGAAAGCCCGAGCTTCTCAGCTCCGTCGTGAAGGCCGAGCCCGCCGGTGAAGAGACCATAGCCGTACGACACCTGGATCGTATCCACGTCGGACAACCCGGCGAGTTTCAGGCACCATGCCACGCAGTCGGCCCATGCATCGCGGTCGTTGCGCGTGTAGGCCACGACGGTAGGATTGCCGGTCGTGCCGGATGTCGCGTGATAGCGCAGGAGGTCTTTGCGGTCGCAGGCGAGCCAGCCGAGTGGATATTGTTCCTGCAGATCCTGCTTCGTGCAGAAGGGAAGGGAGCGCAGGTCTTCGGCTGTACGGATGTGCTCCGGGCGAACTCCCGCCTCGGCCATCTTGAGCGCGTAGGGGTGATTGCGTTCGACCAGCTTGTGGAGCGTTTTCACGAGTGTGGCGATTTTATCCGGCGTGACCTGTCTGTACATTTCGTTCATGATGATTCCTCCTCAAAAATTTTTCGCATTAAAAGCATTAAAAAAGGGCTCCGCGTTTTATAACGCGAGCCCCATCTTGAACGGAATTTTAAGCGTTTCGTTTTTCGGCTGTCTTTAAGACGCGAAAATCCGCACGCGAATCCCGCAAGAGGGACCCGCGCCGATAAAGGAGAACCGTGTAACGGCAGCATAGACAGCACAAACTTGACTCACGCAGCTTCTATTATGCACGTTCCAAAGCCTCCTTTCCCTTCGCTGTTTTTAAAAACTCATGCGTTTATAGCGCGATTCGGTGGGACTGTCAAGCGTGAAAAATCGCTTCGCTTGAGGAAATTTTTTTGTCGCGTTGACGCCTCCCTATTCATCTGATAACCTCGAATAACTGCAATTTTCGAACATTTTTACAGACTCGCGCATACGAGGGCACCCAATGCGCAAAAAACCAGGGGGCGAAAAAGATGGGTTTCATCTACGGAGTACTCGGCGGCGGACGGCAAGGGACTGCTTGCGCCTACGACATGGCGCGTTGGGGCGAGGCCGACAGGGTCCTCATCGGCGACATCAACGAAAACGCGGCCAAAAAAGCCGCCGCGCGCGTCAACAAACTTCTGGGCAAAGAGATCGCTCAAGGACACCGCGTCGACGTCACGAACGCCGGAGAGCTCAAGGAGTTCCTCGACCCCATCGACTCGTTCCTCTCCGCCGTGCCCTACTGGAACAATCCACTCATCGCGAGAGTCTCCATCGAAGCCAAGGCCAGCATGTGCGACCTCGGCGGCAACACGGACCTCGTGCGCGAACAGCTCAAGCTTTCGCCGAAAGCCGAAGAGGCCGGCATCGCGCAGGTTCCCGACTGCGGCCAGGTCCCCGGCATGGGGACTGGACTGATGGTCTACGCCATGAC
>JAVBRL010000066.1:0-8469 GCA_031547985.1 Synergistaceae bacterium | reverse complement strand
CGCGTACGTGGCCGTTTCCGTCACGGGGGTCGCGGGCCCCTTGGGCGGCTCGCCGGAAAAACCCGTGGGCACGGTCTGGTTTGGGCTTTCCCGCACCGGCTGCGAGCCGTCCGCTTTTTGTCGTCGTTTCGAGGGAGATCGCGCGGCCGTGCGGTCCCAGGCCGCGCGCGAGGCGCTTTTGTCCCTATTGGCGGCGCTGCGCGAAAAATGAACGGGCTCGTCCGCTGTTTTTTGGCCGTCGAGGTTCCCTCCTCGAGCCGGGATCGTTTGAACGCCTGGCTCGCTCCGATGCGAAAAAAAATGCCTTCTTTGCGCTGGGTCGCGCCTTCGTTGTGGCACGTGACGCTACGGTTTTGCGGCGAGCTGGACGCGGGGCGGCTCGAACGCCTCGAGCGGGAGCTGGCTTCGTGGCATGAAAAAAACGCCACTCCCCGCTTCGGTCTGTCGCTCGAGCGCCTGGGGGCTTTTCCGAACCTCAAACGCCCGCGCGTGATCACCGCGGAGCTGGGCGGCGACGTTAAATCGCTGCGCGAACTACAGGGCGCGCTGGAGCAATCGGTCCGTCAAAGCGGCCTCGCGGCCGAGACGCGCCCCTTTTCGCCGCACCTCACCCTGGCGCGCGTGCGCGAGCCGGGCGACCTTCCTTCCGGATGGCCGGACCTCGTCGCGGGCGGGGCCGAAGCGTTTCCCAAAGAGGCGTGGACGGCGTCCGAGGTTATCTTAATGCGTAGTTTTCTCCACCGCGGGGGGCCCGAATACGCGCCGCTCGTGCGGTATAATCTTATTGAATCGATCTAAAGGAGTGGGCAATGATGGGTAAGAAGAAAGAGGCTTTGACCCGGGAGGACGTGCTCGAGCTCGCGCTCGACGAAATACGGGCGAAGTTCGGAGACGGCGCGATCATGAAGCTTGGGGAGCATGGAAAGACGGCCGTCGACGTGATCCCGACGGGAATCCTGCCTCTCGACGTGGCGCTGGGTATCGGCGGGATTCCGCGCGGCCGCGTGATCGAGATCTTCGGTCCCGAGGGAACGGGCAAGACGACGATCGCGTGGCACGCGATCGCGGAGGCGCAGCGGGCCGGAGGCGTCGCCGCCTTCATCGACGCCGAGCACGCGCTCGATCCGCGGCTGGCTTCCGTCGTGGGGGTCAATACGGCGGAATTGTTTTTGTCTCAGCCGGACAGCGGCGAACAGGCGTTTTATATTTTGGACACGCTCGTGCGCAGCGGAGCGCTCGACATCGTGGTGGTCGACTCCGTGGCGGCGCTGACGCCGCAGGCGGAGATCGACGGCAAGATGGGCGAAGGGCAGCAGGTCGGCCTGCAGGCGCGCCTGATGTCGTACGCCCTGCGCCGTTTGACGGCGGCGATCTCCAAGAGCCGCACGTCCGTGATCTTCATCAACCAGCTGCGCGCGACGATCAGCACGGGCTACAACTCGGGGCCGGGCGAGACGACGACCGGCGGCCGGGCTCTCAAGTTCTACAGCTCCGTGCGCATCGAGGTCAAGCGCGGCAAACAGGTCTCGCAGGGAGACGTTGCGATCGGCCACGAACTGTGGGTGAAGGTCGTGAAAAACAAACAGGCGCCTCCTTTCCGTACCGCACACACGTCGCTGATCTACGGCAAAGGGGTTCCCAAGGCCGTCAGCGTGCTCGACATGGCGCTCGACCACGACGTCGTCAAGCGCAAGGGCTCTTGGCTCGCCTACAAGGGCGAGACGCTGGGGCAGGGCAAGGAGACGGTGGCGCAGTACATCGCCGACCACCCCGACCTGATGGATGAGATCACGAAAGAAGTGCTGGCGAAGGCCGCCCAAGGTCTCGGGCTGGTCGACCCCGTTCCCGACGGGGGCGACGTCGGCGCGGAAAGCGACTCGGCGGAAGCGAAGCTGCTCGACGAAGGCGCCTTGAGCCTGGAGATCGAAGACGAAACGCAAGCGTAATAAGCTGGAAGAATCGGAGATATAAAAACGACCTCGGCACCGTTTTTTCGGTCCGGGGTCATTTTTTGCCTTTTGCTTGAAAACGTCAGGATAGGGGCGCGAATCCCTCGATGGCGGCCATGTTGCCGTTGTGGAAATGCGCGTGGACGGCGTCGATGATCTCCCCGGTATGGCCTTTTTTGAGCGCCGCCAGGATGTTCGCGTGATCCGTGGGGATGGTGCTCAGGAACGTCGCGGACGAAAACATGTGGAAACGGTGGATCAGAATCTCGTTCCACAACTCCCGCAGCCGCTCGAGCATCTTCTTGTTGTGGCAATTGCGGTAGATCGTCATGTGAAAGACTTCGTTCAACGAGAAGATCCGGATGGCGTTGCGATCTGCGATCGCGGCGAGCGTTTCGCGGCTGATCTCCTCGAGCGCGTCGTAGTCGATCGGGTCGTCGCCTTTGGCCACCTGCAGGTAGATGTGGGTCTCGATCGCCTCCTGCAGTTCGCTCAGGTCCAAAAATTCCGCCGGTGTAAGCGTCAAAACGGAGTATCCGAGTCGGGGGCGATAGGCCACGAGTTTTTCGGCCACGAGCATGTTCATGGCGTCGCGCACCGGGGTTTTGCTGATGTTGAGCATGCGTGCCAGGCCGTCGACATTGAGCTTCTCGCCCGGCTTGATACGCCCTTCGAGAATGAAACCGCGTATGGAATCCACCGCGTGACGTGAAAGCGAGTGATCGCTCATCGCAAATCCCCCCCTCTTTTTACGAAGGCATTTTACACGAATTGACAGGTTTTGATAAACGACGACGCAAATTCAAAATAAAAAATAAAAAACCGAGGCTTCGAAAACGGAAAGCCTCGGTTTTTGCTTTGCATCTTCTGCGTGAAAATTAAGCGCGTGCGCGCGACTCCTCCATTTTCGGCTGCGTCAGGAGCGAGACGACGAAGATGACGGCGAACGAGACGGGGATCGCCACGAGGACGGTCTGGATGCCCGTTCCTTTGCCGAAGATCTCCCATGCGATCGTCACCGCCGTGCCCACGAGCATGGAGGCGATGCCGCCCGCTTTGGTGACGCGCTTCCAACAGATCGCGCAGAGCACAGCCGGCGTGATGCCCGCGCCGTAGATCGTGTAGGCCCAGAACTGGATCGCGAGCACACTGGGGAAAAACTGCAGGATGATGTACGCCAGCACGCCGGTGATGAGGATGAACCAGCGCGAGACGCGAAGCTGCTCCTCGTCGGTGGCGTTCGGTTTGATTTTGTTGGCGTAGATGTCGATCGTCACGTTCGAGGCGGCGGACAGCAGATAGGAGTCCCCCGTCGTGATCGTGAAAGCGGCCGCGGCCGCCAGCACGATCCCGCCGATGGGCAGCGGCATGATCGTCGCCGTCGCGATCAGCGACTGCCCCGCCGCGATGTTGCTGCCGAAATAGAGGCTGCCGATGAACGACAGGATGGCCACGACCGGCATCACGACGACGCAGGCCAACAGGCACCCCATGAGGCCGAAGCGCGCGGTCTTGAGGTCTTTCGAGGCCACGATCCGCTGGTAGAAGTTCTGGTCGCCGATCGTGAGGAAAAAGAGCGGCAGGTAGCCGCCGAGCCATTTCATCCAGCTCTGCCCGCCCAGGAACGTCAGCTTCTCCGCTGGCGCGTTGGCCATGATCCATTCGATCCCGCCCACGGCCTTGAGCAGGAAGGGGATGCCGACTACGAGGCCGATGACCATCAGGAAGGCGCTCATGGCGTCCGTCGTGGCCACCGTCTTGAGGCCGCCGGAAAACGCCAGCGCGATGACGATGACGGTGCAGATGATCGTACAGGCCGGAATGGAAAGCCCCGTCGTGGCGTTGAGGATGTACCCCAGACCGCGGTACTGGTACGAGACGATCGAGACGAACGCGAGTGCGATGATCACCGCCGCGTAGACGCGGGCGGTGGGGCCATACGATTTCTCGAGCAGTTGGGCGGCCGTCGTGAATTTTCCGTCGTAGATCCTCTTGGAGAGGTAGATCAGCACGAGCATGCTGAAGATCGGCGGCAGCATGAAACAGACGCCCGGCCAGAAGCCGTAGTTGTACGCGAGCGAGTTCCCTCCGCCCGTCACCGTGCCGCTGCCCGTGTACGTGGCCAAAATCGTCCCGGCGACCACGATCTTGCCGAGGCTGCGCCCGGCGAGGAAGAAGTCGTCGCGGCTTTCGGATCCGAGCTGCTTGGATTTTTTATAATAATACCAACCCACGAGGAGCAGAGCTACCAGATAAGCAACGACTACCCACAACATCGCTGGAACGTTCACCAATTTGTGCAACCTTTTCATCTCCCTTTTCTGTAAAGACAATATGAGAACAATTTGTTACGGCCCTGTGTCGAGTACGATGCGCCCCCCTTCGTTCGAACGTTCGAAAATTCCCACAAACGTGTTGCCAAATAAAATCGTATCTGATACCATAATCGTATCACAAGATCCGCCACGAAAACAAGAGTTTTTTTAAAAAAAGTTCATCCAAGAGAAATAGATCAACTAAATAAGAATAATTTTTGTTTTATAGGGATTAAAGTTTCATTATTAATGGGAGGTAAGATAAAAATGAGCTATTTGGTTTTGAAAAACGCGACGCTTTTCGACGGAACCGGCAGCGCTCCTAAAAGCGGCATGACGGTCGTCATGGAAGGGGATCGCATCCTCGAGGTCTCGAGCGCCGCGACCGTGCCGCCATCGGCGCGCGTCGTCGATTGCAAGGGCAAGTTCTTGATGCCCGGGTTGATCGACGCACACATGCACCTGGGGCTCGTCAACCCTGCGATCAGCGAAGTGGTGCGTACGAACCACCCGGGACTGATGGCCGCCAAGATGTTCATCAACCTCAAAGACAGCCTGGAGCAGGGTTTTACGACCGCGCGCGACTGTGGGGGCGCGGACGCGGGTTTTCGCATCGCGGTCGAAAAAGGATATGCGCCGGGCAGCCGCCTGATCGTGAGCGGCCCCCCGCTCTGCCAGACGGGTGGACACGCCGATGACCGGACGGCTTCGGAGGACCGCCCGTATATTCCCGGGAAGATCGGTTTTATGGGCTACGTTTGCAACGGTGTGCCGGAGGTGCAGCAGGCCGCGCGCGACGTGATCCGACAGGGCGCGGATTTCGTCAAGATCATGGCGGGCGGCGGTTGCGCGAGCCCCACCGATCCCCCCACGACGTCGCAGTACAGCCCTGCGGAGCTCGAAGCGATCGTGTTCGAAGCGGAGTCGGCAGAGAAATATGTGGCCGCGCACTGCTACTCGAACCGCAGCATCCGCCTCTGCGCGGCGGCGGGCATCAAGACGATCGAGCACGGCAACCTGATGGACGCCGAGACGGCCAAGTTCGCTAAAACGTGCGGCTGCGCGCTGATCCCGACGCTTCCCGCCTATGAGGTGATGTTCGAGTTGGCCGACGAGTGGGGCCTACCCGACTACATCCGGGCCAAGGTCGACGTCGTGCGCGAGGCGGGCCTGGTGGCGATCAAAAACGCGCTCGACGTGGGCATGCCGGTGGGCCTGGGCACCGACCTGCCGAACGAGCACCATATCTACGGGCACGTCGCGCTCGCACAGCAGGCGAAGGTGCAGGGAGCCGTGGGCGCGCTCGTTTCGGCCACGAAGACGAACGCTGAGATCCTGGGCGTCTCCGACAAGCTGGGGACGATCGAGCCGGGTAAGCTCGCCGATATGATCGTCGTTTCCGGCGACCCGATCGCCGACATCACGCTCTTTAAAAACTATGCGGACAACCTGCAGCTGATCGTGCAGGGCGGCAAGGTCTATAAGGACGTTCTTTAAAAAACGAACGGCTCCCTAAAAAACAAGAGGCCGAGGCACCACCCGCCCCACGCATGGCTTGCACATGCGTGGGGCGGACGGGAGCTCGGTCGCTTGTTTAGGGGGTGTTGCGTTATTTTTTTGTGTTTTGGAGCGTTTGTTACGGGTGAATCTTCAGTTTTCTGCGTTGTTGCAACGGGTCATCTGCGCGCGCGAAAGCCGGATGGGAATAAGCGCGGGTGGTTCAAAACGAGACGTCTCTACTTATATAAACTGCGCAAAAGGGGCGCGAAACGCAACCTGTTTTTGAAAATTGCCCCAAAGAATTTTTTGAAAGGCACCTTCCCTCACCCCTCGACGATCTTGCCCGGATTCAAAATCCCGTTGGGGTCGAACGCCCGCTTCACGCGTTTGATCAGCGCGATGTGCGCGTCGCTCAGGAAGAGGCCCGTGTATTTTTTTCGCTTGAGGCCGATGCCGTGCTCCCCCGAGAGCGTCCCGCCCAAGTCGTTCACGACGGCGTAGAGATCCTTTCGCATGCGGCTTGCTGGCTCGAACAGGTTCGCGTTTTCGCCCGCCTCCTGGGGAAAGAGCGTGATGTGGATGTTCCCGTCGCCGATGTGCCCGTAGGCGTTGTAGGTCGCGCGGTGTCTTTTCGCGATTGCGGGGAGCTTTTCGAGGAAAGCGCCGATCGCGCCCGTGGGGACGACGATGTCCTCCTTGGAAAGCAGCGGCATCGAGCCGGTCCACTCCTCTTCGGCCACCAGCTTGCGGATGCGCCAGACGCGATCGCGCGCATTTCTGTCCTCGGCGACGAACACCTCGAGCGCTCCCTGTTCCATGCAGAGATCGCCGATGCGTTCAGCCTCGGCCCAGAGGCGTTTGCGGTCCGAGCCGTCGAGCTGGATGATCAACTGCGCGCCCGCGTCGCTGTGGGCGATGCGCATGCCCGTGTAGCGCTCGACGTTGCGGATCGACTCACGGTCCATGAACTCGATCGACGAGGGAATCACGCCCCCTTGGCTCATGACGAGCGGAACGAGCTTCATGGCCGACGCGATGTCCGGCATCGGTACGAGCAGGTCCGTGACGCACGTGGGCAGCGGCAGCAGGTTGAGCACGATCTTCGTCACGACGGCGAGCGTGCCCTCGGAGCCCACCAGCAGGTGGATGAAGTCGTATCCCGTGACGTCCTTGCGGCGCTTGCCGCCGAAGGTGACCACGCTGCCGTCGGCTAAAACGGCTTCGAGCCCCAGCACGTGCGCACCCGTCGCGCCGTATTTGATCACCTTGTTGCCGCCGGCGTTTTCGGCCACATTGCCGCCGATGAACGAGATGTCGCCGCTGCAGGGGTCGCCGGCGTAAAACAGCCCGTGTTCTCGCGCGGCCTTTGAGATTTCGTACGTGATGACGCCCGGTTCGGTCGTGAGCGTGCGGTTTTCGGTGTCGATCTCCAGGATACTGTTCATGCGCTCCATCGATAGGACGATACCGCCGAAGACGGGGACGGCTCCGCCGGAAAGCCCCGTTCCCGCTCCTCGTGGGGTGACGGGGATGCGGCTCGCGTTCGCGTAGCGCAGGATGGCCGCGACCTGCTGTGTGTTTTCGGGAAAACAGACGAGGTCGGCGGGGTAGTCCTTTTCGAACCAGGGCAGCGTCTCGTCGGTCGAGTACGCCAGGCATTTTTCGCGGTCGACCGTCACGCCCGCGGGGCCCAGGATCGCGATCAGGTCTTCGGCCGTTTGGGAAGTGACAGGGGAGTAGTTGGACGTCGTGCTCATCGACCGAGCTCCTTTTTTTCTTTTTCTTGGATTTTTCGCGCTTTTTGATCCGCGATTTTTTCTATCAGTCGTGGGAGGACTTCGTACAGGTCGCCGCAGATCGCCACGTCGGAGACATTGAATATCTGTGCCTCGGGATCGCGGTTGATGGAGACGATCTTGCCGGCCGTCTGTATGCCCGCGAGGTGTTGCACGCTGCCTGAGATGCCGGCCGCGATGTAGACTTTTGGGGAGACGACCTGCCCGGAAAGGCCCACTTGGTGCGGGTAGCCGATCCACTTCATCTCCACGACGGGGCGTGAGGCGCCGACTCCGGCGTCCAAAAGCGCGGCGAGCTTCGTCAGGAGCGCGAACCCTTCGGCCCGCCGCAGCCCTTTGCCTCCGGAGACGATCACGTCGCGTTCCTGCAGCGTTCCGTCATTGGCATCGAACTTCTTGAACGCGACCGTCCGCACGGTTGGGGCCGCGACATCGGGTGGCAGCTCCGGCTCGTTGATCTCAAAGGGGCACGGGGTCGTTTTTTCAGGCACCCGAAACGTCTTGGGTCGCACGGTCGCCATCTGCGGGCGGGCGTGGGGCGTTTTGATTGTCGCCATGATGTTGCCTCCGATCGCTGGGCGCGTCTGCAGCAAAAGCCCCGACTCGGGGTCGATGGCGAGATCGGTGCAGTCGGCGGTGAGTCCCGCCCCGAGCAGGGCAGCCGCATACGGCATCACCGAGCGGCCGAAGGCGGTGGCCGCGGCGAGGACGATCTGGGGCTTGCCCCGCTCCGCGAGGTGTGAGAGTGCTTGCGCGCACGCCGCACGGTCGCAGGGCAGGGCGTCGCGTTTGACGACGGTTGCGGCGTCGGCGCCGTAGCAGGCCGTCTCCTCGGGGTGCGCTATGTGGGAGGCTTTTGAATCGAACAAAAAAATCGTGCGCACGTGTGGCATAGAGTTTGCCGCTTTT
>JAVBRL010000229.1:0-6102 GCA_031547985.1 Synergistaceae bacterium | reverse complement strand
AGCGGTTTGGCATCCGAAAAGATGATCTCAAGCCTCGACGCTCTTGCCGAGGCATGCGTGCGGGAAATATACGGGTAAGAAAAAGGATTAAGAAGGATCGGCGTTTGAGCCGCGGCTTTGCGAATCGAGCGCGGTGATGGCGCGTTGTTTCGCGTTTTCCAGGTGTGTCGTGATCGCTTTTCGGGCGAGCGGAACATCGCCGCTTTTGATGGCTCGAACGACCTGCAGATGTTCTTCGTTGATTTCGCGGACGACCGCGTCGTGAAAAGGCGTGTTTTCGACGAAGTGGCGGATGCGTTTCGCCTGGTTTTTCAGATTGCTCAACGGTTCGCGCATGAGCGAATTCGGTTCGGACTCCGCCAGAAGGTCGTGCAGCGAATTGTCCGTTTTTTGGTATAGCTCGAAGAGGTTGGGGTTTGCCGAAAGCGTCAGGAGATCGCGTTCGATCTCCTCGAGTTCGGGGGGACTCAACAGGCACACGTGCGCGATGGCGTTTCCTTCAAGAAGGGAGCGAAACTCGTAGACCTCCGAGATCACGGTGTCGTTGATCTCGGTGACGGTAGCTCCTTTGTTTCTCGCAAAAAAGACGAATCCTTGATTATCGAGGCGTAGCAACGCTTCTCGCACCGGGGTCGTGCTGACGTCGTTCTCCTCCGCCAAAGCGTCGATCTGCAGGATCGTCCCCGGAGGATACTCGTTGTTCACAATTCTTTCCTTGATGGCTTCGACGAGCTGATCGCTCAACGAAAGAATTTTCCTTTTCGATTTTCTTGCCGGCATGACCATATCTCCAGCCTCCAGTATCCCTATCGAGCCTTCGCATGCGAAGCGAAAAATAGATATATGAAATAGAAAAGGGATGCAAAATATTTACGCAAAGTATATCACCGAGGTTTCCATTTCGCATCCCCCTTCGAAAGAGGTCCTACACGCCCGCGCAATTGTCGAGCGATTCGACGTCCTTTTTTCTTATCACCCCGCATTTCACTCACTATCCTTTTTCGGGTGTTTTTGCATCATGAAAATATTTTCTTGACATGTATTTACCATAAATATATTATACATGGTGTATCCTTTGCAGTACATTTTCTATCGGTCACATTTTTTTCGGAGGTGGGCACATGCAAGAGAGAGTTCTTAGCGGAGTGCACTTCATGCTTGGAAATGATGCGGCGGTCGAGGGGGCGCTCTGCGCGGGGTGCGATTTTTTCGCGGGTTATCCGATCACTCCGGCCAACGAGATATCCGAACGCATGGCCGAGCGCCTTCCGGCTGTGGGAGGCGCTTTTTTGCAGGGAGAGGACGAGCTTTGCTCGATCTACGCGGCGACGGCCGCCTCCTTGGCGGGGGCGAAGGCGATGACCGCGACGGCGAGCGCGGGGTACGATTATCTGCAAGAGGGGATCGAGTATGCCGTTGCTTGCGAAATTCCCCTCGTGATCCTCGACGTCATGCGGTGCCGGGGAGAGAATTTCGCGACGCAGTCGGACATCATGCAGGTCCGTTACGGGGCGGCGGGGGACCACGAGATGATCGTGCTGGCGCCCTCTTCCGTCCAGGAGCTGTTCGATTTCACAGTCCGGGCGTTCAACCTCGCGGAGGAGTACCGAACGCCCGTCATCGTCCTCTCGGAGACGACGATCTCGCTGATGCGCGAACGCCTGGAGATTCCAACCCCGGATCATATCCCCATCGTCAATCGAAAATGGACCTCGCGCCCTCCGGCTGAGTATCTGCCGTTTGCCGCCGAGACCCCGTACGGCGTTCCGGAATTCGCCGGCCTCGGGCGCGGTTACGGGACGATCTATTCGATCAATCCGCACGATGAGCGGGGGGATATCGAATGGGATCCCGGCGTCTTCGAGCGCCTGTACGAACGCGTTTGCGGGAAGATCCAAAAAAACGTCGAACGTATCTCAACGGTGGCCCGTTTTGGGCTCGATGATGCGGAGGTCGCGTTTGTCGCCTACGGAAGCGAAGTGCGCCCCTGCCGTGACGCGATGGAGATCTTGCGCAACCGCGGCGTCAAAGCGGGTGTGCTCAAACTCGACTGCCCGTGGCCTTGCCCGGAGGAAGCGATTCGCTCGGTGGCCAAAAGCGTCCGGTGCGTCGTGACCGTCGAGATGAACCGGGGCAAATACAAAAACGAAATCGACCGCCTTTGCGCGCCGCTTTGCGAGACCGCCTTTATCGGAAAAAACAGGGGTTTCGTCCACCTTCCCACCGAAATCGTCGACGAGTTCGAAAAACTCACTTGCCTCGAGGGGGTCTGCCGATCATGAGCGCTCCGGAAGAAAAAAATCTCATCAATCCTCTGCGGAAATATCTGCGGGCGGAAAAACTGCCTCACTTTTTCTGCCCCGGTTGCGGGTGCGGCCAGGTTTTGGCCTCGTTCACGCGTGCTGTCGACGCGCTGGGGCTCGACATCGGCTCGATGGTCGGGATCGGCGGCGTAGGGTGCACGGCGCGGATTCCCGTATACGTCAAAATGGACGCGCTGCACGGCATTCACGGGCGTACGCTCGCCTGGGCCACCGGGATCAAACTGCATCGCCCGGAGACGAAGATCGTCGTCTTCACGGGCGACGGCGACGCTCTGTCGATCGGTGGGAACCATTTCATCCATGCGGCGAGGAGAAACCTCGACGTCACGGTCGTTCTGGTGAATAACCTGAACTTCGCGATGACCGGCGGACAGGTTGCCCCGATGACGCCTCCACGCGTCACGACGATGACGACGCCGTTCGGTAACCCGGAGTCGCAGTTCGATGCCTGTCGCCTCGCGGCCGCTTCGGGAGCGACCTACGTCGCGCGAACGACGACGGCCCATACGGCGGAGATGGATGCGTTGATGCGCCGCGCGCTGGCACATCGCGGTTTTTCGCTGCTCGAAATCATCTCCCAATGTCCGACGCACTACGGGCGTTATGCGATGGGGACGGCCAAGGCGAGCGTCATGCTCGATTGGCTCAAGAAAAATTCCGTGCCGCTCGCGAGCTTGCCGAAAGGCGAGGGCGATCTTCCAGGCGGCCGGTTCGTGCGCGGGGAGTTCGTCGATACCACGCGCGATGTTTTCGCGGGCAGCTCGGTCTACTCGCCCGAAAGCGAGGTGGGCGGCGATGCGTGAGCCGTTTTCGCAGTCCCAGAGCGTTCGTTTTTGCGGTTTCGGAGGGCAGGGGATCATCCTCTCGGCGATGATCCTGGGCGAGGCTCTCGTCGTCAAACGCGGGCTTTACGCTTCGCAGACGCAGTCTTACGGGTCGGAGGCGCGCGGCGGGCAGTGTCAGGCCGAATTGATGATCTCGACGCGCCCGGTGCTTTCTCCGATGCTGGCGTGCAATGACATTCTCGTCGCCATGTCGCCGCAATCGCTCAAAACGTATATCGGTGCCTTGAAAGAGCGCGGGAAGCTGTTTGTGGACTCGGCGCTCGTTTCGCTGGAGTCCGGCGAGCGGGAGCGGTTCGACGTATTCGCCGCGCCGTTCGTCGACGAGGCGGTGGCGCTTGGAAGCCGCATGTCGGCCAACATGGTGATGCTCGGCTATTTCGTGACCGTGACGGGTTTTCTGGAGTGCGATCAGCTTAAGGAGCTCGTCCGTGAAAAACTGAACAAAAAATTCTGGGAGGTCAACGCCAAGTGCATCGATCGTGGGCACGAATTGGCGACGAAACGCTCATGAAACTCTACGAATTTCAAGGAAAAAAATTGCTCGCCGAGAAGGGAATTCCCATTCCCAAAGGCACATTGCTGGGGCGCCACGATGTCGCTCCCGCTTCGCCGGTCGTGCTCAAAGCGCAGGTGCTCACGGGAGGGCGCGGGAAAGCGGGCGGCGTTGTGGTCGCCCGTGGGGATGCCTCGCAGGCGCAAGAGGCCGTTCGCCGCCTTTTCGACCTGGAGATCAAGGGCGAGCGCACGGCGGCCGTGCTGGCGGAGCCGGTCGCGGAGATCGAGCGCGAGTATTACGTTTCCATTACCATCGACGGTGAGCGCGGCACGCCCCTTTTCGTGGCGTGCGCCGCCGGCGGGACGGAGATCGAGGAAATTTCCGAAAAAACCCCGGAGCGGATCTTGAAGCTCCCCTTCGACCTGCTGACGGGGCCGCAGGATCACCACTTGAACAAAATCGCTTCTTTTCTCGGGCACAAAGGAGACCGGCGCCTGATCGGGCTGCTCGCCGACTTGTACCGGGTGTGGCGGGACGCGGGGGCGACGCTCGTGGAGATCAATCCGCTTGCGTTCACGCCACAGGGGTTCGTCGCGCTCGACGCGAAGGTGGATCTCGACGACGACGCGCCGGTACAAAACGCCGCGTTGGCCGAGGAGTTGCGCAAAGAGCAGGCCGACCTGACGGGGTGTCCTTGCGGAGGAGAAAAGAACACGATCACATATGTGCAGCTCGACGGGGATATCGGTTTCATCTCGGACGGCGCGGGGACCGGTATGCTGACGATCGATCTGCTGGCGGATCTCGGCGGCAAGGCGGCCGACTTCTGCGAGATGGGGGGCATCACGAACCCCGACGTCATTTATCAGGCCCTCGAACTCGTGGTGCGAAACAACCCGAAGATAAAATCTCTTTTGATCATCCTGATCGGCGGTTTCAACCGGATGGACGAGATGGCCGAGGGGATCGTCCGTTTTTACCGCGAGACCGCGGCACGGCTGCCGCTTTTCGTTCGCCTTTGCGGGACGATGGAGCTCGAAGGCAAACGTCTGATGGAACAGGCGGGCTTCGATGTGTACGACGACCTTCTGGGCACGGTCCGGGCCGCGGTTGCGGTGAAAGGAGCGGCGTGAGATGTCCATTCTAGTCAATCGAGAAACGCGCGTGCTCGTGCAGGGGATCACGGGACGTTCCGGGGCGTTGCAGACCGAATCGCTGCTCCAGTACGGCACGTATGTGGTCGCCGGGGTCACGCCCGGGAAAGGCGGTACGTCGATCTTAGGGGTGCCGGTCTACGACGACGTCGCTTCCGCAGTCGCGTCGCACGGACGTTTCGACGCGGCGATCAGCTTCGTTCCGCCCGCGTCCGTCAAATCGGCTGCGCTGGAGGCGATCGATGCCGGGATCGGGTTTTCCGTCATCACGGTCGAGGGGATCGCGCGACAGGATTCGCTCGCGATGCTCGCGTACGCCCGGCCGCGCGGTGCTCTGCTTCTCGGGCCGGGGACGGCGGGACTGATCGCGCCGGGAAAGTGTAAACTGGGAGCCCATCCTTCGCGTATGTTTGCGGAAGGGCGCGTGGGCATCGTCTCGAAAAGCGGCGCGCTTTCCTACGAAGTGGGCAAGGTACTGACGGAAAACGGCATCGGGCAGTCGACGGTCGTCGCGCTGGGGGGAGGCCCCATCTGGGGCATGACGCACGTCGATGTCGTGCGTCTTTTTAACGAGGACCCCGAGACGGACGTGATCGTGCTCCTGGGCGAGATCGGCGGCAGCACGGAAGTGACGGCGGCGGAGTATATCGCGGCCCAGGTCCGCAAGCCCGTTGTGGCGCTGATCGTTGGGCGGGCGGCGCCGGCGGGAAAATCGCTCGGGCACGCCGGGGCGATCGTCGAAGGCAGAAAGGGGACGGCCGACTACAAAATGGAAGTCCTGCGAAACGCGGGGGCGCATATCGTTTTCTCGGTCCCCGAACTGGTCGAAAAAACGGCTTCTTTTTTATAAAGGAGGGTGCGCATGATCATCGAAGTCGACAGTCGTTTGTGCAAAGGGTGCGGCGTGTGCATCTACGCCTGCCCCAAAAAGGTATTCGCGATCCGGCAGTCGGTCAACGCCAAGGGATTTACGTACGCCGAGCCCGCAGTGCCCGAGGCGTGCGTCGGTTGCGGTCTGTGCGTGAAGTCGTGTCCCGATTTCGCGGTGATGGTGTCGAAGGAGGAGGACGTCCGTGTTTGATCTCGTGATCCGAAACGGCAACGTGGTGACGCCGCACGACGTTTTCAAAGGAAATATCGGCGTGCGCGGCGGTAAGATCGCGGCACTGTCGACGGAACCGCTTGACGGCGACGAAATACTGGACGCCGAGGGGAAGATGGTCCTTCCCGGGCTGATCGACGCTCACGCACATGGCGGGCACGGCGACCCGGACCGCGAGAAC
>JAVBRL010000134.1:0-8055 GCA_031547985.1 Synergistaceae bacterium | reverse complement strand
ATCGAAGGGGCGAAGGCGATCGGCGTCGACGACGTCACGGGCTCCATCGAGCCCGGCAAGGATGCCGATATCGTCCTGATCGACCTGCGTACGCCCGCTATGTCGCCGGTCTACGCCGAACCGATGCGTAACCTGATCTGCAACCTCGTCTACAGCGCGACGAACACGGAAGTCGACACCGTCATCGCCGGCGGGCGCGTGATCGTCGAGGGAGGCAAACCCCTTACTTTCAACCTGGAGGATATCTTGTCCGAAGCGGGACGCGAGGCCGATAAAGTCGCGGCGGACGCCTCGGAAAAATTCTGGCAAATAAACGGCGTCAACGCCGCCTACGCGCGGGAAGGCAAGCTATGAGCCACGTCGTCTTCGACACCGACAAGTGCAAGGGGTGCGGCTACTGCGTGGCGAAATGCCCGCTGGGGCTGCTTCAGAAAGCGACCGGCGCGAACGCGCTCGGCTACCAATACGCCGAGCAGCACGACAGCGAAGGCAAGTGCACTGCGTGCGGCATCTGTTATCGCATGTGCCCCGACGCGGCGATCTCGGTCTATCGGGACTAAGGGGATGGGAAACATGGAAAAAAAATTCATGAAAGGAAACGAAGCCATCGCCGAGGCGGCGGTGCGCGCGGGGTGCAAATTTTTCGCGGGTTACCCCATCACGCCGCAAAACGAGATTCCGGAGTATCTTTCCTGGCGGTTGCGTGAAGTGGGGGGTGATTTCGTGCAGGCCGAAAGCGAGGTCGCGGCGATCAACATGGTGTTCGGCGCGGCGTGCTCGGGCAAGCCCTGCATGACGTCGTCGTCGTCGACCGGCGTTTCGCTCAAGGCGGAAGGGATCTCCTACCTGGCCCAATCGCGCCTGCCGGCGGTCGTTGTCAACGTGATGCGCTGCGGCCCCGGCCTGGGAGGCATCCTGCCGGCCCAGTCCGACTACTTGATGGCCACCAAGGCCTCCGGCCATGGAGGGTTCAAGATGATCGTGCTCGCTCCCTCGAGCGTGCAGGAGGCGGTTGATCACATGTACAAGGCGTTCGACCTCGCCTTTCGGGATCGCAACCCGGTCATGGTGCTCCCCGACGGCATCATCGGCATCATGATGGAATCGGTCGTCCTGCCGGAATTCAAGGAACACCCGATCCCCGACTGGTCGGTACGCGGCAGCGGATACGGCGGGCACCACGAGATCATCCCCATGTGCTGGAGCGGCGAGGATCTCGAACGCGACAACATCGCCATGGGCGAGATGTTCCGGCGCTGGGCCGAAAACGATGTGGAAGTCGAGGAGTTCATGATGGACGACGCGGAAATCGTCGTCGCTGCCTACGGCTCGGTGGCCCGCATGTGCCGTTCGGTCGTCAAAGACGCCCGCGCGAAAGGAGTCAAAATCGGCATGATCCGCCCCATCACGCTCAATCCGTTTCCTTACGGGTCGTTCGCGAAATTGGACCCCTCGCGCGTCAAGCGCATCCTCGCGGTGGAGATGTGCATCCCCAGCCAGATGCTCGATGACGTTCGCCTGGGGGTCAAAGACGGAATCGCGATCGACACGTTCGGCCGCTCCGGGGGCGTCGTCATCTCTCCGGGCGAAATCCACGACCGCGTGATGGTCCTGAAAGGAGAGCTCGACGCATGAAACCGATCCTCGAAAAACCGCGCTCCCTGCTCGACAACGGACACAAATTCTGTCCCGGCTGCCTGCACGGGGTCGCCACCCGCCTGATCGGCGAAGTGACCGACGAGCTGGGCATCCGCGACCGTATGGTGGGCGTAATCGCGGTGGGTTGCGCCAACCTCTCGCAGCTTTACTTCGATTTCGACCTGATCGGGGCCGCGCACGGCCGGTCCGCCGCCATCGCGACCGGCTTCAAACGCATGTCGCGCGACACGGTCGTCATGTGCTACCAAGGAGACGGCGACCTCGCCTCCATCGGCTTCGCCGAGACGCTCCACGCGGCGAACCGCGGCGAAAATATCACCGTCATCTTCATCAATAACTGCATCTACGGCATGACCGGTGGACAGATGGCGCCGACCACGCTCCTGGGGCAGAAAAGCTCGACGACGCCCCATGGACGCAACGCGCTCACCGAGGGATACCCCATGAAGATGGCGGACATGATCGCGGCTCTCGAAGCCCCCGCATATGTCGCTCGCTTCGCCCTGAACACTCCGGCCGCCATCGCCGCAGCCAAAAAAGGGATCACAAAGGCCTTTCGAAACCAGATCGAGGAGAGGGGCTACTCCTTCGTGGAGCTGCTTTCCAACTGCCCCACAAACTGGAAGATGTCGCCGCTCGATACGCTCGAATTCATCGACACCACCGTGAGCCGCTATTTCACGGTCGGCGTCTGCAAGGACAAGGAGAAATAACATGGAACGGAGCATTATTATCGCCGGTTTCGGTGGACAGGGTGTTTTGTCGATGGGGAAACTCATCTGCCTGACGGTCGACAGGATGGGGCGTTACGCGACGTTCTTCCCCTCTTACGGCGGGGAACAGCGCGGGGGAACGTGCAACTGTACGGTGATCCTCTCCGACGACGTCGTCGGCAGCCCGATCGCGACTCGAGCCGATTACGTGATTATCATGAACGAACCCTCCTACGCCAAGTTCAAGGGGTGTGTCGCCCCAGGAGGCGCCCTGCTGATCAACGAGTCTCAAGTCCCGGTGTACGAAGAACTTCCGGGTATCCGCACGATAGGGGTCCTCGCCGACGACGTGGCTGAACAAGCTGGTGACCGGATCGCCTCGAACATGGTCATGCTGGGGGCTTTCACCGCGCTGAGCGCCTTCGCCCCCGCCGACGAGGTGAGATGTACGATCGCGGACGCGATGCGCGGCAAACCGGCCTATCTGGAGATCAACTTAAACGCCTTCGCCGCCGGCCTCGAAACGAAAGGATAACGTCCATGTATCGAAACTTCACGGAATTGCTCGCCAGGGGTCCCTCGCGTCCCGCGCGCCTCGTCATCGCCGGCGCGGCGGAAACGAAGACGCTGCGCGCCGTCGCAAAGTCCGTACGAGAAGGGCTCACAGGCACGACGCTCGTCGGCGACAAGAACGCCCTCACCGCTCTGCTGAAGGAAAACGATCTGTTCGACGAAGACCTCGCCATCAGGCACGCCACCACCCCGAAGGAGATCTGCGAAGCCGCCTGCGAAGAGGTGCTGCTCTCCGGCGGCTTCCTCATGAAGGGCCTGGTGGAGACGGCCGACCTGATACAGGCCATCCTGCGCCGTCGCGAGCAGATGCTCGAAGGAACGCTGATCTCGCATATCTCGCTGCTCGAACTCCCCTATCGCGACCGGCTCTTCGGCTTGAGCGACACGAGCGTCGTCATCTCACCCGATATCGACCAAAAAACCGAGATCATCCGCGCCGCAGTTCAATTCTGGAACCGGATGGGGTGCTCCTGTCCCAAAGTGGCCGTGCTCGCCGCCGTGGAAAAAGTAAGTAGCAAAATGCGCGACACGCTCGACGCGCGGGAGCTCTCAGGCCGGTGGCACGCAGGGCAAATACCGGGCTGCGTCGTGGAGGGGCCATTATCGCTTGATTTGGCGATCGATCCGGCCGCGGCCACGATCAAACGATACGCCGGCGCCGTCCGCGGCGACGCGGATCTCCTCCTGGCACCGGACCTCACCGCCGGAAACCTCCTGGGTAAGTGTTTCAATTACACGCCCGGTTCGCGTTTCGCAGGCTTCCTCCTGGGAACAAAAATGCCTGTCGTGCTGACTTCCAGGGCGTCTTCGCTCGAGAACAAGCTGCTGTCCATACAAGTGGGTGCCTGTATCCAGGAACGGAGGACATACGCGTGAACAGCCCAACGATGCTCGTGATCAACACCGGGTCGACGTCCACCAAGCTGGCGCTGTACCGCGGCGAGGAGTGCCTGCATTCGGAGACGATCGAACATCCTCCAGAATGCCTGGCGGAATGCCCGCTTGTAACCGATCAGTATCCGATGCGCCGCGAGGCCGTTTTGGATTTTCTGCGGCGCACCGAAACGAAACCCGAACAGCTCGATATCGTGATGTCGCGCGGCGGGTCCACGCGCCCCGTCGAAGGCGGCGCTTACGGCGTCAACGACCTCATGGTGGACCGCCTGAAAAACCGCCCCTTCGTTCAACACGCGGGCATCCTGGGGCCGGTCATCGCCCGTGAGATCGCCGATCTCGCAGGGGTGCGCGCCTACGTCTACGACTCCGCGGCGACAGACGAGCTCGCCTCGATCGCGCGCATCTCCGGCATGAAAGAGATCCGGCGCGCGAGCCTCGTGCACACGCTCAACACGCGCTACACGGCACGGCAGGTCGCCGCGTCGTTGGGGCGCGCCTACGAGGACTGCAACGTCATCGCCGCGCACATGGGAGGCGGCATCACGATCACCCTGCACGCCCAGGGGCGCCTCGTCGACGTCGTGGGCGACGAGGAGGGCCCCTTCTCGCCGGAGCGCGCGGGGGGCGTCTCCTCGAGAATGCTCGTCGATCTCTGTTTCAGCGGAAAATACGCAAATGCGGCGGAAGTGCACCGCATCATGCGCGGCCGGGGGGGGCTCGCTTCCTACCTGGGAACGAGCGACGCCCGCGAAGTGGAACGCCGCATCGAAAAAGGCGATACGGAGGCCGAGCTCGTCTACGACGCCATGATCTATCAGATCGCCAAGGGCGTCGCGTCGCTGGCCCCCGTCGTCGACGGCTATGTGGATTTCATCGTGTTCACGGGCGCCATCGCGCATTCGAAGCGAATCGTGGGCGGCTTGAAAAAACGCCTCGCGTTTCTGGCTCCGATCCATGTCGTGCCGGGTGACCACGAAATGGAAGCGCTCCACAGAGGCGGTCTCGACATTTTCGCAGGGCACGCCGCAGTCAAGGAATACATGGAAACGCCGGACTAAAAAAATTTCTTCGGAGGCGGACGAAAATGGACCGGAACTTGAAACTGACGGGCGGGAAGATCTACACGAATGGTGCGCTGCACGACGGCGACGTCATCGTGTGCGACGGAAAGATCGCCGAAATACGCACGGCAGGCGGGACTGAAAGCACGTTCTGCGGACACACGCTCGATTGTGCCGGATTGCTGGTACTACCCGGGACCATCGACACACACGTCCACATCCGGGAACCGGGCAGCGAACACCGCGAGACGTTCACGGAAGGGACGCAAGCCGCCGCCGCCGGAGGCGTCACGACGCTGTTCGAACACCCGATCTCCGTGCCTCCCCCGAGCACTCGGGAATTGCTCGAAAACAGGATACGGATAGCCGCGCCACAAATTGCCGTCGACGTCTGCTTTTTCGGTGCACTTGGGGAGGACTGCATCGAGCGTGCCGAAGAGCTTAAAGCGTGCGGAGCCGTCGCGTTCAAGAGCTTCCTGCAGGAGGCCATGCCGGGACGGGAAAAGGAGTTCGCCGGTATGGTCGTCACGAACGATTACGACCTGCTGCGCCTTTTGAAGGAAACGGCCCGCCTCGATGTTCCGGCCGCGTTTCACGCCGAGAACAACGACATCATCGTGGGAACGATCGCCGCATTTCAAAAACGCGGTTACGTAACGCCTCAGGCGCACTACGACTCGCGCCCCGTGATTTCGGAAACCGAATGCGTCTCAAAGCTGCTGCTTTTTTCGCAGGAGACGGGCGCGCGCATCGTCGTCTGCCATATTTCGTCGCCCCAGGCCATGGAACTGGTCCGGCGTGCGAAACGTAACGGTGTGCGGGTCGTGGCCGAAACATGCCCCCACTACCTTTTCACGTGCCAAGAAGAAGCGGTCGCACTGGGCCCCATGGGGAGGTGCAATCCACCTATCCGCCCGCGCGCCGATGTCGAAAAGCTCTGGGAGTACGTCGCGGACGGCACGGTGGACATCATCGGCAGCGATCACGGCCCCTACACGCTCGAGGAAAAGCTCAAGGGAACGGACAATATCTTCCTCGCCCCCGCCGGGCTCGCCGGACTCGAAGTCCGCGTGCCGCTGATGCTCGACGCCGTCAACCGTGGCAAACTGTCGCTCGAACGCTTCGTACAGACGATGTGCGAAAACCCGGCCACGCTGTTCGGCATCGGTCACCGTAAAGGTTTCATTCGCGAAGGGTTTGACGGCGATTTCGTCATCGTGGACATGGACCGCTCCGTCACGCTCCGCAAAGAATCGATGTACAGCAAAGGACGGCAAATCGCCGATATGTTCGACGGCCGGGAAACTCAAGGAGCCATCCGCTATACGATCGTGCGCGGCCGCGTCGTGGCCGCAGATGGCGTCGTCGACCGGTCGCTCGCCGGCAGCGGCGAGATCGTCAAGGCACGGCCATGTTAAGCATCGAGCGTTTGAAAAAAAACCTGACCGAAATCGGGTCGATCGGGCAAAAAAACGGCGAAGGCGTCACACGCCTCGGCTTCAGCCCCGAGTACGCCCAGGCAGCCGAACTCGTCCGGCTTCGCATGGAACAGGCGGGTTTGCGCGCCTGGATCGACGGAGTCGGTAACGTCATCGGGGAAAAAAAAGGACGGCTGGGGCGGGGAACGATCTGGACGGGATCGCATCTCGACACCGTTAAAAACGGCGGCTTGTTCGATGGCTGCCTCGGCGTCGCAGCGGCCTTGGAGGTCGCTTGCCGCTTACAGGAAACGGAAAGAGAGCTGGATCAGGACCTGCGTGTCGTCGCCTTCCAAGCCGAAGAGGGGGGGGCCTGGGGAGGCACGTTCGGAAGCCGCGCGCTGATGGGGATGCTCTCCGAGGACGACCCGGCAGTCACCGAAACGCTTCGCCGCTACGGGCTCACACCGGACGCCGTTCGAAACGCCCAGATGGACGTGCCCACAAACAGCCGTTTCCTGGAGCTGCACATCGAGCAGGGGGGCACGCTGGAGGCCGCGGGAT
Organism: Synergistaceae bacterium; assembly: GCA_031547985.1. Classification (GTDB taxonomy): domain Bacteria; phylum Synergistota; class Synergistia; order Synergistales; family Synergistaceae; genus JAVBRL01. The sequence continues at coordinate 1,170 of JAVBRL010000134.1, read as the reverse complement.
GCCCGATCGGCGTCGTCACCGGCATCGTCGGTATCAACCGCTATCTCGTCACCACCACCGGGCAAAGCAACCACGCGGGAACCACGAGCATGGCTCGGCGGCGCGACGCCTTCACGGCGACCGCCAAGTTGGCAGTGGAAATCGACGCTTTGGCGCGCGAGCGAAAAGATAACCTCGTCGCGACGATCGGAGAGCTCGCTCTCACTCCCAACATGTCGAACGTCATCCCTGGGCGCGTCGAAGCCGCTTTGGACGTCCGGCACCTGGAACCGGAAACAATCCGCCACTTCATGACCCAAGTCGAAGCGGCAACCGCTCGCATCGCTTCGACCTCGGGCGTCGAGATCGCCATCGAAACGTTCGTCGAGAAACCGGGCACGGCGTGCGACGGCCACATAATTCGGACGATGAAGTCCATCTGCGAGGAAAACGGCGTTTCGCACCTCGAGCTTCCCAGCGGTGCGGGACACGACGCCTGCGCACTCGCGGCACGAATGCCGGTCGCCATGCTGTTTGTCCCCAGCAAAGGCGGCATGAGCCACTGCCCCGAAGAGGACACGGCTTGGGAGAATACCCAGACCGGCGTCGACGTGCTCTGGGAAACGATCCTCCGTTTGGACAAAGAAGAAGGATGATTACGCGCTGTAGGTGACAGCACCCCCCTTGACGGTCATCCAGACGGGGATGTCCGCGATCTCGACTGGGGACACGACGAACGGATCGGCCTCGAGGACGACCGCGTCTCCCCATTTTCCCTCCTCGAGCGTTCCCCGCCGGTCGAAGTCGCCGCAGATGCGGGCGGCGTTCGACGTATAAAGCGCGAGCGCCTCTTTCACGCTCAGGCGTTCTGCCGGCAGCCACCCTCCGGGGGGATTGCCGTCGCGGTCCGTCCGGGTGACGGCCGTGCGGATACCCCAAAGCGGCGCGAAGGGCTCGACAGGCGCATCGCAGCCGCCCGCCACAACGATCCCCAGAGAAAGAAGCGTCTTCCATGCGTAGCAGCGCTTGCTTTTTTCTACTCCCACGCGATCGGCGACCCAATACCAGTCGCTGGCGACGAACGGCGGCTGAACGTCCGCCCCAACGCCGAGCCGAGCCATACGCTCGTAGAGGTCCGTGTCCCCGATTTGGCAGTGAATCACACGATGCTTCCAGGCGTTTTTCCGTTCC
>JAVBRL010000205.1:0-3920 GCA_031547985.1 Synergistaceae bacterium | reverse complement strand
CCCTGGAAAGGGCGACCTCCCTGGGCTCCTCGACCTGAACCGGGCGCGAAAGGAAGACTTGGAACGCCTGCCTGGGATCGGGCCCAAGACGGCGGACCAGATCCTGACTTATCGCGAAAAGAAAGGTCGCCTCCGTTCGCTCGATGATTTGCTCGAAATCCGCGGTCTTGGACAAAAGAAACTGGACGCCATTCGTGACTTTGTCGTGGTCGATCCCTGAGCACGACTCCCCGCTTTCTCTCTCGCCCGCTTTCTCGATTCTTTTAGGGTGGTGTATCGCCCTTTTTTTGTGCGGGCGTTTCGCCGCCGCGCCGTCGTTTTTCGAACGCGTGGGGGTATCGCTCGCCGCGATGCTGGCGACGACCGGATGGACCGCCTGCGGGCTGCGCCGAAATTTTTCCGGCACGCTGGGGATCTTTTTGTTGCTTGCTTGTCTTTCCTGCGCGGGGGCGTTTTATTTCACGAACGCGTTTTTTTCGCCGATGCCGCCGGAGGGGCGCGTGGAGCTTTCAGGGCTCGTGACGCTTGAACGTTCTTGGGGCAGAGGGCGCGTTGCTTTGCTCGATTCAAAAAAAGGACGCTTTGCGGTATGGCTTCCGCTGCGCACGATCGTCAAGGAAGGGGACCGCGTGGTAGTGAGCGGTCGCGTTACGTTGTTCGAACGCACGCAGATCGAACGGGAGTTCGACGAGGCGCTTTGTTGGCGCGGTCTTTCCGCTGCCGCTAAAATCCGCGCCGAGCGCGTGCGCGGCGTGCCGCGCGAATCGATAGGGCTCTCCTTGAGTGAACGATTCGCGGGCGCTTTGCACAGGTGGCGGGAGGTGGTGCGCACGCGCATTCTGCTTACGCAGCCGCCGCGCGTGCGAGGATACCTGCTGGCGGCGTGGCTCGGCGTGCGCGATCCGGAGCTTGCCCTGCAACACGCCGAGTGGGGAACGTCGCATATTCTGGCGATCTCCGGTTTTCACGTCGGCGTGCTCGTTGCGGCGGCGACGTTCCTTCTGAGTTACTTCGGGCGCGGTTCTCCTCTTTCCCGCGTGGTCGCCGTATCGGTTGTCATGTGGGCGTATATCGCTTTTGCCGGAGCGTCGGCGAGTTCGCTTCGCGCGGGGGCCGTATGCCAGCTCGTGCTTTTGGGGCGTTTGATGGGAAACCCGGGAAACGCCTTCAACAGTGTCGCGGGCGCGGGGCTCGCGCTGCTGGCGTTCAACCCGTGGCTTTTTTGGAGTGTGGCGTTTCGCCTCTCCATGCTCTCCGTGCTCACGCTCTGTGCGCTACCGCGCGCGTTTCCGGAGTTTTGGAGCGGAGCGCGGAACGCGACCGGCCTCTTGGGGGGCGCGCTTTTCGCGAGTGCCGCCGTATGGCTCGTGACGGCGTTTCCCGTGACGTGGACGTTCGAATCGGTCCCACTGATCGGAATTTTCATCAACTTGGCGGCGTTCACGTATTTCGCGGCGACATTGCCATTGGCGAGCTTCGCCGCGCTGCCCGCGCTCGTGCAAATCCCCGGAGGCGGCGTCGCCTCGGCGGCGGCCGAATGGGTGTTTTTTCTTTGGGAGCGCGCGGCCGATCTTCTGGCGGTGCTTTGTCCTTTTAAGATAGCGTATTCCATGTCCCTTGCCGCGGCGAGCGCGGCGTTCGCGTTTTTTTGTTTCGCCCGTGCATCGGGCTATGGACGTTTTCGCGGTGCGGCGGTGGGTTTTTGCGTTGCATCTGTTATGATAATCATCTGATTTTTCTAAAAAGGTGGATTTTGTAAGATGCTTCTTGTCGTCGATATCGGAAACACCAACACGGTTGCGGGGCTTTACGACGGTTCGAATCTGCTCGAGCACTGGCGCATCACGTCGGACCGCAAGACGGCGGACGAACTCGGCATGACGGTTCAAGGACTGCTGCGTTTTCGCGGCTATGACCCGAAAGTCGTCGACGGAGCGATTATCTGCAGCGTCGTTCCCCCTTTGAACAGTATCTGGACGAGCGCTCTGAACGATTATTTTGACGTGACACCCCACCAAGTGGGCATCGAAAGCGATTTGGGATTCGCCGTCGACATGGACATGCCGCAGGAAGTGGGCGCCGACCGACTGGTCAACGCCGTGGCGGGGATCGCGAAGTACGGCTATCCGCTCGTGATCGTCGATTTAGGCACCGCGATCACGCTCGACGTCGTCTCGCCGCGGAAGACCTATATCGGCGGGGCGATCGCACCAGGGCTCGTGGTCGCGATGGAGTCGCTCTTTGCGCGCACGGCCAAGCTGCCGCAGATCGCGCTCGAGGCACCTCCCTGCGCCGTGGGGCGCAACACGATCCAGGCGATTCAGTCGGGCCTGATCTACGGTTTCACGGGATTGGTGGACACGCTGGTCGAGCTGATTTTCGAGGAGATCGCGCAGCCGTGTCCCGTTGTGGCGACGGGGGGACACGCGCATATCATCGCGGACCTTTCCAAACACGTGAACTATCAGGAACCGTGGCTGACGCTTGAGGGGCTGCGCATCCTGCACGAACGCGCGCAGGGCCGCGAATGATCGTAGGTGCCGTCGAGGTCTCTTCGCCCCTGTGGCTGGCGCCACTTGCCGGCATCACGGTCGCCTCGTTGCGTCGTTTCCACCGGACGCTTGGAGCGGGGCTCGTGCATACGGAAATGGTGAGCGCGCTGGGGCTGCGTTACGCGAGCAAAAAGACGCGCAACCTCCTGGACGGTGACGACGAAGAGCGGCCGGTCTGCCTGCAACTTTTCGCCTCGCAACCGGCCGACCTGCTCGAAGGGGCGCGCATCGCGCTCGCCTGTCGATCCTTCGAGGCGATCGAAATCAACATGGCTTGCCCGATGCCCAAGGTGACGAAAAAAGGCTCTGGCTCGGCGTTGCTCGCCGACCCACAAAAAGCGGTCGCTTGCGTGGAGGTTTTGAAATCGGCGCTGGGGACGCTGCCCGTGTGGGTCAAATTGCGCCTGACGCCCGGCGAGATTTACCCGATGGATACGGACACGCTCTGTCGCGCTTTTTTGGAAAACGGGGCCGATTTTTTGATCGTGCACGGGCGGACGCCAGCACAACGCTATGAAGGCACTGCCGACAAAGATGAAGTCGTGCGGCTCGCGCGCTGTTTCCCGGGCAAGATCGGAGCGAGCGGCGACGTCTACGCCCCCGAAGACGCGCATTATTATCTTGCAGGGGGTTGCGCCGCGGTGGTCGCGGCGCGGGGGATTTTGCGCGACGTGCTTTTGATCCCGCGGACGCTCGCGTTTTTGGGCTTGCGGGAGGAGTGCTCGTGGGATGCCGAGGCGCAAACCGACGCTCTGATCGATCTGGGTGAGCGCATGGTGGCCCAGGAGGGCGAGTCGCTCGCGGTCGTGCTGCTGCGGCGGATGTTGGCGGGGCTTTTCAAGGGGTTCGCCGGAGCGGGCCAACTTCGCCGAGAAGCTGCAACTGCTCCGAATTGGGAGTCATTACGAAGCGTCTTACAAGTTTTTAAGAACGAGGGTGCAGGGAGTTTACTCCCTGCCCAGTATGGGCGGAGCCCATGACCCTATCTTTTGACGCTCTCGAAGCTCGCATCGCGCGTTTCGCCTGTTCGGATATCCGCTTGGGCCTCGGGCGCATGTCGCGGCTGCTCGCGGCCTTGGGCGACCCGCACCGCGCGGTTCCCGCCGTTCATGTGGTGGGGACGAACGGCAAGGGCTCGACGTCGGCGACGATGGAGAGCATCCTGCGCGCGAGTGGCTATCGCACGGCGCTTTACACGAGCCCGCACCTGCTTTCGCCCGCCGACCGGCTTTTGATCGACGGCGAAGCGCTTGCGTGCGAAAAATGGGAGCGGGCCTTGGCCCTTGTCGAAAACGCCGTGGCGTCAGATCCGCTGCTCGCCGCGGACGCGCCGACGTATTTCGAAACGATCACGGCCATGGCCTTTTT
>JAVBRL010000258.1:0-6321 GCA_031547985.1 Synergistaceae bacterium | reverse complement strand
CGGACCTGGGGCGCAACATGGCGTGGGTCCTTAAGAAGCTAAACGCCTAAAAAACGGGTTTTATCCGCACTCGTTGAACCATTTCCCCGCCCGCATCTTTTGGTTGGGGATGTCCGCGAGCACCGACAAAAGCGCCTCCGCATGCGTTTCGCCAAGCTTTTTGAGGAGCGAGTGCACGTCCGGAGGCGCGGTTTTCAGATCGCTTCTTTCACGCGTGTCTTCACCCAAATCGGGCTCCAGTGTGTTTTGCGCGTTACCGCGTTCGTAGGAGTCCTTTCCGTATTTCGGTTCGGGTTTGTTTTGGGACTCGCCATCGGTGGAGTCGTCTTCGTAGGAAACGGTGCGGTATTCCGCTTCGTACTCCGCGAAGACCTCGAGCCACGTCCGCTCTCCGGGGCGGCGCTTTTTTTTGTAACGCGAGACGATGCGCCGAGCCGGCACCAATGCCTCGATCCTTCCCACGCTTTGCGTCCCTGCTTGTCCGAACGTTCCTTCCATGTCACTCACCTCCTTTTTTCGTTTATACTTCTCTGTATTCTTATCGGTTCCTCGCGTGCGGGACAAAAGGGGAGGCACTCATGGCCGTACAAAAAACACGGAAAATGCAAAAAACGGAAAAAACGGTGAAGGTCGTCGTGATCGACGGGCAGGGGGGCGCTCTGGGCCGCAGCGTGATCGAGGCGCTCGGGGGCCGGGCGCTGGGGTGTGAGATCCTGGCCGTCGGCACGAACGGCACCGCGACCGTGGCGAGGCTCGGTGCGGGGGCGAGCGCCGGGGCGACGGGAGAAAACCCGGTTCGCGTCGCCTGCGCGGACGCCGATATCGTCGTGGGGCCCGTCGGGATCGTGGTGGCGAATGCGATGCTCGGCGAAGTGACACCTGAGATGGCGCGTGCGGTGGGCGCATGCCGCGCGAAAAAATTTCTGATCCCGGTAAACCGCTGCGACGTCGTGATCCCCGGTACGGAGAATCTTTCTTACGCGGACTCCATTCGATTGGCGGCGGAAGCCGTTTTGAGCGAGGCGAAAAAAATTCAAGGCGCTTGACGCCACCGCCCTCATGTTTTACTGTTAAAGCCGCGATGTCATGAAGATATCCCGAACGCCACGAAGGCATTTGTCGCTGCAGAAGCGGCGAAAAAGCCCGCGTGGCTTTTTATTTTGTATTTTTTGCAAGGATGTGATTTGGAAATGCATATGGCAGACGCGCTTCTTTCCGGACCTGTGAGCGCTGCGATGGCCGCGCTCTCTGTGGGAGCGATCGCGTATTCCGTGGCCGGGATGAAAAAAGAAAGTATCGGGAATGCGCACGGATTTGACGAACGATACGAACAGAACGAACAAAAAATCCCTGTCATGGGGGTGATGGGCGCGTTCGTCTTCGCGGCGCAGATGGTGAATTTCACGATCCCCATGACGGGCTCGAGCGGGCACATCGGCGGAGGCATCCTGCTCGCGGCGATGCTGGGACCGTACGCGGGCTTCTTGACGCTCGTCTCGGTACTCGTCGTGCAGTGTCTCTTTTTCGCCGACGGCGGCCTGCTGGCGCTGGGGTGCAACATCTTCAACCTGGGCGTTTTCTCGTGTCTCGTGGCCTATCCGCTTGCCTTCAAGCCGATTGCAAGACGTGGATTCGGAGCGAAAAATCTCACGCTCGCGTCCGTGCTGGCGGTCGTTGTGGGATTGCAGCTTGGCGCGTTCGGTGTCGTGCTTGAAACGTGGCTTTCGGGGATCACAGAGATCCCGCTTGGTGCTTTCGTCGCCCTGATGCAACCGATCCATCTGGCGATCGGCGTGGCAGAAGGGCTCGTCACGGCGTCCGTGCTCGGCTTCGTGGCGCAGATGCACCCCGAGCTGATCGACGTTTTCGCCATGCTTTCGCCAGACGCGCGCGAACGCCCGGCGCGCTTTTTTCCCGCCTTTTCGTTTAAAAAGGCGCTGCTCGCGCTCTTGGTCACCGCCGCCGTCGTGGGGGGCGGTGTATCACTCGTGGCGTCGGCGTACCCGGACGGCCTCGAGTGGTCCGTCGAAAAAGCAGCCGGCACGGCTGAGCTCGCGACGGGAGGAACGCTGCACGAAGCGGCTGCGAACGTGCAGGAATCGACCGCCTTGATGCCCGATTACGACTTCAAATCTCCTGGGGAACATGCCGTGCCGATCGGGACGAGCGTTGCAGGGCTCGCGGGGGGCGCGATGACGCTGCTTGCGGCTGTAGCGACGGGTTTCATCGTTGCCGCGTTCAAAAAATTCGGTCGAAAAAACGCCGAATACTTCGAAAAAGGCTAGGGTTTTACGTGGCGAATTTTGCCGGCACGTCGGCGGATCTGAGAAGCCTCGAACTGCTTGCCCAAGGAGACTCGCAGGTCCACCGCCTGCATCCGCTGGCGAAGATCGCCTCGACCGTGTGCTTCATCGCCGCAGTCGTCTCGTTCGGTCGTTACGAGATCGGTGCACTCGCCCCCTATTTTTTTTATCCCGCTGTATTGACGCCCCTTGCGGGGACGCCGTGGAGACTTCTCACCTGGCGAACTCTGCCTGCTCTGCCGTTCGCCCTGTTTGGGGCGCTGGGCAACCTTGTCTTTGATCGAGCTCCTATGTTACTCGTGGGCGGCGTCGCTGTGACGGGGGGCATGCTGTCGTCGGCTTCGATTCTTCTTAAAACTGTCCTGGCGGTTTCGGCGGTGCTTCTGCTGGTCGCCACGACGCCAATGGACGCCCTTGCGAGACAACTGGTCCGGATAAAAATTCCCTCGCCGCTCGTGCTGCAATTCGCCATGACGTATCGTTACTTGTCCGTTCTCGTGGACGAGGCGTCCACGATGTATGCCGCGTATGCCCTCCGCTCGGCCGGTAAAAAAGGGATCCGCATGGGGGACATGGGGTCGTTTCTCGGCTCGCTGCTTTTGCGCAGCATCGAACGCGGCCGGCGCGTGTACGAGGCCATGAAATGCCGGGGTTTCGAGGGAGCGCACGCGCTTGAAGCCCATTCGTTCGAAAGCGCTCCTTTGCGATCCTGGGACCTGCTTTACCTGTCCGGCATCTGCGCGGCGGCGCTTTCTTTACGCTTTTTCTCGTGATCCGGATCAGCGGCCTCACGGTGACGTACCCCGACGGCAACCGGGCGCTCGAGGACCTCTCGCTCTCCTTGGGCGACGGCGAGCGCGTCGCACTGATCGGGGCGAACGGAGCGGGCAAGTCGACCTTGCTGCGCACGATCGTGGGGCTGCAACCATTTGTAGGAGGCGAGATTGTCGTCGATGGGACCGTTCTTTCGCGCAAGACGGTTTCGGCGATCCACCAGCGTATCGGCATCGTCTTCCAAAACCCCGACGACCAACTTTTCATGACCCGCGTGCGCGACGATGTCGCATTCGGCCCGCGCAATCGCGGCGCGTCGCCCGAGGAAGCCGCCGCCAAAGTGGACGACGTTTTGGAGCGCCTGGGCGTTTTTCATTTGAAAGACCGTTTCTCAGGGCATCTCTCGGCGGGCGAAAAGCGAATCTGCGCGATCGCGACGGTCTTGTCGATGGAGCCGTCCGCGCTGCTGCTGGACGAGCCGTCGTCATTTCTGGACCCCAAGAGCCGCCGCGTGCTTATGGGCGTTCTTGCTGAACTGCCGCACGCCCAACTGATCGCGACGCACGACCTCGACCTGGCGCGCCGCCTCTGTCCCCGCACGGTCGTCCTGCAAAACGGGCGCTTGCGCGCCCAAGGCCCCTCGGACGAGATCCTCCGCGACGCAGCGTTGCTGGAGAGCTGCGGGTTGTAGCGCCTTTTCGGAGGAGAGTTTTTCGTCCGTTTGCACGCGCCCCGCGCTTGACTCGCACGACAAGGCATGTATAATCTCTGCTTGTGAAATATTTTTAGCACCGATGAGTTTTGTGTGAGGCCGGTGTAGCTCAGTTGGTAGAGCAGCGCACTCGTAATGCGCAGGTCTGCGGTTCGAGTCCGCACACCGGCTCCAGAGATAGCAAGGGTTCAGGGGATTTACCCCTGGGCCCTTTTATTTTTTGCTTGCACCGCATTGACACCAGCTAAAGCAAGTCGGCCCCGCGTCGCCTCTGGACCAATTGAGAGTCTCGGTGTATCTTTCTTCCTAGCGTATCCCTCCGATGTTGGTTGCGAACGCGCTAGCTCCTTCCAACAAGATATGCTTTTTTCGATGCTCGGCTCTTTTCATACAAAAATATCGAACATATTCCCAAAACTTAAACTTTTCCAGGAAAGAGAGTGATATCAATATGAAAAAGACACATCCGTTTTTCATGGTTATCCTGCTCCTTGCAACGCTTGCGCTCGTTATCATATCCGGTGGTTGTGGCTCATCCGGTTCCGGGCCGAGCAAGGAAAAGGCCGACGCGATTTTCTTCAACGGCAGGATCTATACCGCCGACGCGGTGCAGTCCGAGGCCGAAGCGATGGTCGTGAGGGCCGGTAAAATCGTTTTCATCGGCAAAAACGACGCGGCGGCGGCCTATGATCTCGCTCCCGGCGGATCGAGCCTCGATCTGGGAGGCAGGCGCATCCTGCCCGGAATGATCGACACGCATTGCCATATGCTCTGGTTTCGGGCGGGAACTCTGCCGGAAAATCAGCCTGCGATCAGCCCGGCGATGAGCAAAGCGGAGGTCCTGGCCGCCGTGAAAAAATTCGCCGACGCGAATCCCGACCTTCCCGCGATTTTCGGACTGGGCTTCGACGTGCCCAAGTGCATCCCGGTCCATAAATCGGAGATCGACGCCATCGTCGACCGGCCGGTTTTCCTGATGGATTCCGGCGGGCACTTCGGCTGGGCAAACTCCGCGGCGCTGAAGAGCGCCGACACGAAGGACGACAGCGCCTCCCATCGTTTCGAACGCGATAAGGACGGAAACCCCACGGGAGGAATGTTCGAGCAGGGGCCGGTATTTCGAATGATGACGGCGCTGTTCCCGTTCGATCCGAAGGTCATGGCCGAGGTTTTGCCCGAAGCGATACGACAGTTCAATGGATTTGGCATCACCGGGATCTTCGACGCCGGCCTCCCGCCTCAGTACGAAGTCGCCGCGGGCGACGCGTTGCGTGAAATGGAGGCGAACGGAGCACTCAACCTGCGGTTCTTCACGAGCCATTTCGCGATGCCGTTCGAGGATATGACAAAAATGGGCGAAAAGTTGACGGCGCTGGGCGCAAAGACGGACCTCGTGCGTCCGAGCACGTTGAAAATGATCTCCGACGGAACGCTCGAAGCCAGCTCCGCGTATATGTTCGAGCCGTACAACCCTCCGGGTACGGGTGTCGGAGCCACCAACTACACGGTGGATCAGATGGCGACGGCTGGCAAGGCGGCAGCGAAAGCGGGTTATGGCGTGCATATCCACGCGATCGGCGACAAGGCGATCTCTCAGGCACTGGAGGCGTTTGAACGCATAGGGCCGATCACCGGAGGAAAAACGATCGCGCATAGTCAGGTTCTGCCCGCGGATGGCATTGAGCGTTGGGGGAAACAAACCGACGTGGTGTTCGAGACGACCCCTCTTTGGCTCGTTTCCGGCTTCGAAGGTAAGGAAGAGGAAGGTTACACTTATAAAGTCCTGGGGCGAGAGCGCTTCATGCGGCAAAGCCCGTTCCAAAGCCTGAAAAAGGCTGGCGTCGTCATCACGTTCGGCAGCGACTATCCGGTATCCGGCGGGATAGACGGTGTCTATCCGTTGAACGAGATGTGGGCCGCGATCAACCGTAAAACCATGGGAGGAAACGGAATTTATTCGCCCGCGAGCGAGTATCTCGACGTGAAGGATGCCATTGACGCCTGCACGATCAACGCCGCGCGCCAGCTGAAAGCAGAGAAGGAGATCGGCAGCCTGGAAGTCGGCAAAAGCGCAGATTTTATCGTGCTTGACAAGGACATACTCACGATTAACCCACTCGACATCCACGGCATCGTCGAGGAGCTCGGGTTCAAAGATGGCGTGTCCGTCGTGAAGACTTACCTGCGCGGTAAGCTGGTTTACGAGAAGAAGTAGAAACGGGATACTTTCCGGCCCCTCCCAAAGTGGATCGACTTTGGGAGGGGGCATCTATAGGATGTGTTTTTGCTTGAAAATCTCTTCACCCGAAGCCGGCCTTCCCAATGCGTCAGCCGTGCTTTCTCTCAATGGTGGGAAAAAGCCTGCCTGCGAAAAATTCTTTTTGGGAATTTTTAAAAACAGGTTGCGTTTCGCGACCTGTTCGCGCAGTTTACCTTTATGAGACGTCTCGTTTTTAGCAACACCGCGCTCATTCCATCCGTATCCGCGCGCGCAGATGACCCGTTGCAACCACGCAAAAAACGCAAAAAAGC
>JAVBRL010000026.1:0-5416 GCA_031547985.1 Synergistaceae bacterium | reverse complement strand
AAAGTCCTGCGCGGCATCGTCGTCGATTTCGACGAAAAACGCAAAAAGGGCGATCTCAAGTTCTAGCCTGCGAGGCAAAAATTTTTTCCCCTCCGAAGCGCCCCGCGAAAGCACGCGCGGGGCGCTGTGTTTGCCTCACGTCAAGAGATGCTATAATTACTTATCGTTAGCCCTATAAATTTTCACATTCAAATAATCGAACGGGAGGAAGAATCCATGAAACGGCTCTTTCGGAGATGTTGTTTGATGCTTCTCCTTGCGACGCTCGCGCTTTTCTTCGGGCACACGGCCGAAGCGGCACAAGCGCAGGAAATTTCCGCCAACCAGCTGCGCCAGATGGCACGCGACACTTATTTCTGGGGATGGCCCATGGCCAACATCTACAATCGGCGACTTACGTTCGAAAAATTGAAGGAACCGGCCCTGATGGGCGGCATCGTTCCGGTCGCCCCACCGAACCGCCTCGCCATGCTCACCGATTACATCGATCCCGCCGAGCGCCTCGTCGCCTGTCCCAATCAGGACGTGGTCTACGGAGCGGCTTCGCTCGCCCTCGACATCGAGCCGGTCGTCGTGCAGGTGCCGGATTTCAAGGGACGATTCTGGGTCTATCAGGCCGTGGATATCCGCACCGACAGTTTCGCCGAGCTGGGCGCCATGTACGGCACTCCGCCGGGATTCTATCTTCTCGTCGGCCCCGACTGGCAAGGGCAGCCTCCCAAGGGCATCGTCAAAGTTTTTCGCTCTCCTTCGAACACGGGTATGCTTGTTCCACGCGTCTTTCAAAGCGACTCGCCCGAAGATAAAAAAGCGGTTCGAAGCCTGATCTCCGACATCGACGCCTACCCGCTTTCGCAATACTCCGGCAAGATGAAACGGCGCGATTGGAGCAAGCTGCCGAAGATCCAGGGCGAAGCGCAGGCAAGCGCCGGCGAAGGTGAGACGAAATGGGTGATCCCTGAAACGTTTTGGAACGAACTGCCCTCCATTCTGGCCGACGCGAAACCGTTCCCGGGCGAAGAGTACCGCTACGAGCAAGCACGGATCCTGGCCGAAATCGCGAAATCCAACGCCGCCAAACGGGCGCTTCTGATCGACGAAGCGCGGAAAACGGATGCGGAAACGATCGACCCCTTGTTGCAGCTTCGAAATTTTGGACGAAAGCTGCCGGGCAATTGGGGGACAATCGACAACGGCGCCGCGTTCAAGGACGACTACTTCACACGAACGGCCGTCGCGCGCTCGAACATTCTCGTCAACCCCAACGGAGAGACGAAATATTTTTATCAGGACCTCGACGAAAAAGGGCGACGCCTTAACGGCGGCAACGCCTACACGGTCACTTTCGATCGGGAAACCGTGCCCGTGCGCGGCTTTTGGTCGCTGACACTTTACAACGAACACCACTTCTTCGCCCCCAATGCCCTGGGACGCTATTCGCTCGGAACTAAGAATAAAAACCTCAAACGCAACCCAGACGGAACACTCACCCTTTACGTGCAACCGGATTCTCCGGGGTCCGATCTCGAATCCAACTGGCTACCTTCGCCGCGCGACGCCGAATTCTCGCTTTACATCCGCGCTTATTGGCCGGGTAAGGAAATTCTGGACGGCCAATGGACCCCGCCGCCTGTTATGAAAGCGACGTCCACGACAAGCGCGAACAGCCGCTACGACCATCTGGGCGCAATTCCATTCCCCGCCGGCTATCCGTCGAACGCCGATATCGAACGCCTGCGCGACGAAATTTTCTTCGAGCGGGCTGTGCAGTCCTATATATGGGCGCTGCCCTCCCTGAACGTGCTCGCTATGAAGGAAGGGGCGGCCAAATACTACGGCTCCGGCTACCCTGTCGTCGCGATCTGGAAGGATCGCCTCAACGCGAAAACACTTATCGCCACCCCCAACTCCGACGTCATCTACGGTCTCGGCTTTTTCGACTTGAAGAAAGACGGTCCCATGGTGATCGAAATTCCCCCCGGCATGCAGGGCATCCTCGACGACTTTTACCAACGTCCCATCGCCTCCGAAGGTGAAATCGACGGCAAGACATGGGCAGGCGACGTGGGACTCCCCGGCCCTGACCAAGGTAAGGGCGGCAAATACCTGATCCTGCCTCCGGATTACAAAGGAGAGATTCCATCCGGCTTCTACGTCTTTCGTTCGCGGACTTACGGCGTGATGATGCTCCTGAGGGGGTTTTTCAAAAACCCCAAGGACCTGTCGCAGCCGGTGCAGAATATGGAGCGGACGCGGATCTATCCTCTGGGCAAGAGGGATTCGGCACCCGCCATGCAGTTTCCAAACGCCTCGCGCATAGCGGCCGACCTGCTGTACCCCAAGGACGGCTCCGCTTTCGACCTCCTGTCGCGATACATCGACGCCGAATATCCAGACCCCCAGGACATGGAGATGCGTGGCATGCTCGCCGCCATCGGCATCGTGAAGGGACAACCTTTCGCACCGGACGCGAGACAGAGGCAGCTCCTCGATCTGGCCGCCAAGACCGCATCCAAGTACAGCCTCGCCGTCTCCTACACCCCGCAACCGATCGTATCCGAGGCGTTATGGTATTCCGACCGACGCTGGCTCGACGTCTTCCCCGGCAACGCCACGTTCACGGCGCCGACGTTCAACTACATCGACCCTCGCACGGGGTTTTTCGCCAACGCATTTACCGCCAGCCCCGGCATGGCGATCAGCATGGAAAAAGTGGGCGCCAAATACCCGGCGACATTCGTGGATTCGAAGGGCGATTTCCTTAATGGGAGCAGGGGCTACAAACTAACCCTCCCCAAGGGAATCCCCGCGGCGATCTTCTGGTCCGTCACGATCTACGACTCCCTGAACGCTTCGCAGGTGGACAACGGGCAACCGTTCCCGTCGATCAACACGATGGACCGTCCGATTGCCAACGCCGACGGATCCACCGACGTCTATTTCGGCCCCCAGTCCCCCGGCCCTGGAAAAAATTGGATCCGTACGTTGCCGGACAAAGGGTTTTTCGTCCTCATTAGGCTTTACGGCCCGACAAAATCCTTTTTCGACAAGAGCTGGAAGCCTGGAGATCTCGAAAGGCAGCCCTGAAAATCAAACCCGCGATCAAAAACGGCACACGCCACCTGCGCACTCGGAAAAGCCGCAGGCGGCGTGTGTGATGCAGAAACATCAGCGGCGATCGGCCGGGGGTGTTTTCGACGATGAACGAATCTTGAGGATGACGGCGTTCGAGGCCGCTTTGTCGATCATGGCGCGCACGGCAACGTCGATGTCCGACCCTTCGGAGTAGTCCGCCTTGGCGGCGAGCGTCGCCCGATTGTCGCGCACGAGTTTGAGCGCTTTTTCCTTCGGCGACGTCGCGCCGTGCGAACGGACGGCCGGGTCGTACACGGCGATGGAGTGCCCCCCATAATCCTTGACGAGGCGCATGCAGGGGACGTCCGTCTGCCCGTCGCCGATGAAGACCATGTTGGCAAACGGAACGGCCCGCTCCTCGTGCTCGACCCACTCGTTGATTTTCGCGTTGTCGCACACATCGAGACATCCTTTGTTGATGCGAAACAGGTACTGCGTCTTCGTCGTGTAGTTCACGGCGAGCGCCGGCCAATAAGCAACTCCGTTATGGTCGTACATGAAGCCGGATGCGTAGATTTGTCTGAAATGCTTGGCAATGCGGGTCCCCGCGATCATCTCGCGCAAACCCGACGAGATGATGTAGTGGTCAAGTTCGACTTTTTTATCCTTGGCGTATGACCGGATACGTTCGAACCATGTCTCGACACCCTTGAAAAACTGAATCCCCGCGCCATATTGGGTAAAATTTTCGCGGCGCACGGGGATTTTTTTGTTCCGCGCCATCTCGAGCATCAGCTGCATATAGGCCAGAATGTCGTCCGCCTCGTGGAACATCGCGAGCTCGTGCGTCTTCTGCCAGAACTCCGCCGGCCTCATTTCCAGCGCGGGAATGAAGTTATGTTCCTGCATGTTGCCGGGCGCTAAGGTCCCATCGAAGTCGTACGCGATCGCCATCGTTCTGTACGGTTGCGGCATGCTCCTCACACCTCTCTGCCAAGCGCTGAACCTGTTGAATTTTTCGATTCATTACTATATGATACGCATTATTCGCCTTAGCGCGGCGGTAAGACGTGTTCGATCTTCATCAAATTCTATACCATTTTATGAAGGAGGCTTTATCGATGCTTACAGTTCTGTTTCTCGCGGCATTTGTGTTTTTCGCCCTATGTTACAAGATCTACGGCAAATTCCTGTCAGAGAAGTTCGGGCTCGATCCGTCCAACCAAACACCATCCGAATGTCTTTACGACGGGATCGACTACTGTCCGACACACCCGTCGGTACTCCTTGGCCACCATTTTTCGTCCATCGCCGGAGCCGGTCCCGTCGTCGGCCCCATCACGGCGGCTGCGATGTTCGGCTGGCTTCCCGCCTACCTCTGGTGCCTCATCGGATCGGCTTTCCTGGGTGGGCCGCATGACGCCGGCGCGTTGATCGCATCGATCCGCCACGAGGGGAAATCTGTCGGCGAAGTCATCCACCGCTGGATCGGAAAACGGGGGAAAGTGTTGTTCCTCTGCTTCACAATCCTGACGCTGATTTTGGTCGTCGCGGTCTTCCTGCAGCTCGCCGCCAACACCATGGCGGCCGACCCCGCCGTCGCGTTCGCCGCAACGCTCTACATGATACTCGCAGTCGTCTTCGGCGTGCTCGTCTATCGTTTCCACGTCTCGCTGTGGCTCGTCACCATCGTCATGATTCCGATCATCTTCGGAGCGTGCTGGTTCGCCAAGGTCAACCCGGCGGTGGCGGAGCCCTTCAAATTCTCCATGGAAACGTGGCGCTGGATGCTCGTCGTCTACATCCTGTTCGCCTCCGTGCTGCCCGTGTGGCTTTTGCTGCAGCCACGCGACTATCTGGCATCCTATTTCCTCTACTTCTCGGTCTTCGTCGGCGCGATCGGCATGATCTTCGGATCGAAATTCGAAGTCGTCCTTCCCGCATTCAAAGGATACGTCGCCGGTGCGAACCAAGACCAGTACCTCTGGCCGATGCTCTTCGTCATCGTGGCGTGCGGAGCCATCTCCGGGTTCCACTCCCTCGTGGGTAGCGGAACGACCGCCAAGCAGATCCGCAGCGAGAACGACACCCTTCTCGTGGGGTATGGCTCCATGCTCCTCGAAGGAATGGTCGCCGTCATCTCCATCGGCACGATCATGATCAGCGGAGTGATCGCCGAAGGCGGCCCCGTCATCACATACGCGCAGGGCTTCGGCAAATTCGCCGCCCTGATCGGTATCGAACCTTCCATCGGCGTCGCCATGGGAGCGCTCGCCATCAACTCGTTCATCCTCACGTCGCTCGATACGGCGACGCGTCTCACTCGTTACCAGATCCAGGA
>JAVBRL010000087.1:0-5403 GCA_031547985.1 Synergistaceae bacterium | reverse complement strand
CGTCGACTGCGAGAGCAGCTTGTGGAGCAGCTTTCGCAAAGAGCCGGGGAAAAATCGGTTCGAAGCGGACGTGGCGGACGGGGCGACGATCGAATCGGTGCTCCGGCAGATCGGGATCGATCCCGGCTTCGTGGGGGTCGTCGCGGTCAACGCGAAGCTGGTGCGATTCGATACTGCCCTTGAAGAGGGTGATCATTTGCAGCTCTACCCCCCCGCTGCGGGGGGGTAGTTTTTTGCGATGGTGTGAGTGTAGGCACCCGATGCGGCAACTCGATTGACGCGGCGGAGATCGCTAACATAGCTGCCTCGGTGGTCACAAAACGTTTGGCGGCGATAACTCACGCGTTCTCACCGTCGACGCGTGTGGTGAGATTTACAAGAAGGTATTCTAAGGTTAAAGTTGATTTTTAGATCATAAAAGTTGAGAAGTGGCCAGGGTCGTCGAATATCGTAACGGTACTGTGATTGGCGTTGTGCGCAAACATATGAAAAAAGAGGGTGAAAGGATGCCGACGTACGAAGCGTACAAAACTTTGTCCGCATGTATCGACGAGATGGTGCGACGATCCTGCACGGGAATATCGGACGACGTCATGGCCCTCATGCGCCGTGCGTTCGAGCATGAGGAAAGCGAAGCGGCGCGGCGCATCTTGAGCTCGCAGATCGAAAACGCGGAGCGGTCGCAGGAGACGCAAAAACCGCTGTGCCAATCGCCCGGCTACCCCACGGTCTATGTGAGCTTTGGCGAGCGTTCCGTTCCAAGCCAAGATTTAAGGAAGCTGTGGGGAGAAGCGCTGGTCGCGGCGACTCGCAACTGCCTCATGAGGCCGAGCGTCGTGCACCCCCTCACGCGCCACAACCCGGGGGACAATTCGGGCGTCGGCGTTCCAAATTTTGAGTTTGACTACGTTCCCGGGCAGGAATACCTGGAGATGCTCGTGAGCTTCAAGGGGTGCGGGGCGGAACTCGCGAACGTCATGAAAATATTCACCGTCGAACAGCTCAAACGGGATCAAGGGTACGCGGGGTTGAAGCGCTGGGTGCTCGAGGCTGTGGCCGATGGTGGAGGTAAACCGTGCCCTCCGTGCGGTATCGGTATCGGTCTGGGAGGCCAGATGGATGTGGCGTGCAAACTGGCGCGGCGCGCGATCAGCGTGCGCCGGTGGGACGATATCCACCCGGACCCGCTTTATCGCGAGCTTGAAGAAGAGCTACTCGAAAATGGCAACCGGCTTGGCATCGGCCCCGCCGGGATCGGCGGGCGGACGACGCTGCTTGCCGTGAAGATCGAAGGTGCGTCGACGCATACGGCGATCTGTCCTGCTGCGGTCACGTTCCATTGCGGGGTCGCTCGTCGCGCGGGTGTGCGCCTCTATCCGAACGGGCGTGTGGAAAGCACTCTGTGAAAGCCGAAGGCGAGGGGGGTCTGGTGATGGAAAACACGAACACGAAAACGCTCGTCACGCCGCTTTCCGAGGCCGACGTACGAAGTCTGCGAGTGGGAGACGTCGTCTATTTGAGCGGCACGATCTACACGGCGCGTGACATGGCGCACGAGGCGATCCGCCGCTGCCGGCGGGAGGACAAGGCGCTGCCCGTCGATTTCGAAGGGAGTGCGATCTTTCACGCGGGTCCCGTGGTCGAAAAATGCGGCGACGGGTGGAACCTCGTCGTGATTGGTCCGACGACGAGCATCCGCATGGAGCCGTACGCCGAGATGACAGCTTCGCTTGGGGCGCGCGTGCTCGTCGGCAAAGGCGGGCTCGCCGACGACAGTCGCCGCGCTTTTGCGGAGCACGGCCAGGTTTATCTGCAAGCGGCTCCCGGCTGCGCAGTCGTTCTCGCGGAGGGGATCCAAGAAGTCGAAGGCGTTCACTGGCTGGAACTGGGTGTGCCTGAGGCACTTTGGATCTTGAAGGCCAAAAAATTCGGACCTCTCGTTGTGGCGATGGATTCGACCGGCAGGAGCCTGTACGCGGAGTTGAGAGCGCATGCTCACGGCGTGATCGATTCGCTGTATCCTTAAAAAATTAAAGAACTGCGGAGGAAAACTTCCCCCGCGCCCCTGCTCATAAAAGATTTAAAGAGCGGTTCCTTTTTTAGGTACGAAGAGGCGGGACATGTCGACGCCCTCGCGTTCGAGCAATTTTATTTTTGTGGCGATGCCGCCGGAGTAGCCCGTCAAGCTGCCGTTCGAACCCACGACCCGATGGCACGGGATGATGACGGAGATGGGATTATGGCCGACAGCTCCTCCCACGGCCTGGCTCGACATGTGGGCTCTGTTCATTTTCGCCGCCATTTTTTGAGCGATGTCGCCATAAGTGATCACTTCGCCGTACGGTATTTCGCATAAAAGGTTCCACACGCCCTGGCGAAACGTGCCCCCTGCAGGAGCGAGTGGCAATTCGGCGATGGCGGGTTTTTGGCCCGCGAAATAGCGGTCCAGCCATTTTTTCGTGACGCCTAAAATCGGCAGGTCGTTTTTTTCCACCATTTTTTCAGGCAGTGTATCCCCGTAATACTTTTGCCCTTCCAACCATAAGCCGACAAGATGAGCGCCGTTGCCTGCGAGTGTTATCGTGCCCACGGGTGAAAAGTATGTCGCAGAATGATACATTTCGTCCCTCCTCATAATGAATTCCAAAGGTTGATTGTTGCGTAACTGCGCCATGGTCGCCATGCTTCCGCCATTTTCAATAGCTCCTTCGATGTGTGAGGCTGGAGCGCTTTTTGGATGCCCGCGTCCGTTTCCAGAAAAGCGTCAGGCCATTCCATGGCGCGCAGGGCGATATACTGCGCCGTCCAGTTTCCGATGCCGCGAAGGGTCGTCAGTTTTTTGATCTCTTCTTCCGGCCGGGCGCAAAGGCCGAAGTGGATCTCCCCTTGCACGAATGCTCGCGCCAGTTCGCAAATCGTCCTTGAGCGCGCCGCGGTGACCCCCAATACGCCGAGATGATTTTCGATTGTTCCGTCCAAAGCCAGGATCGTTTCGGGAGAAGGAAAAACATGGGTCAATCCTTCTATGCCCGTTTGAACGGGCGTGCCGAGTCTACCTGCGATCCTCGCCGCCAGGGTGCTGGCCGCTTTGACGGTAATCTGTTGTCCCAGCACCGCCCGCACCGCCATTTCAAAAGTGTCGAAGCAACCGGGTACACGCGTTCCCAAAACGCAAAGGCCCGGGCGAATGTCGTTCATGATCGATAGCGTTTCATACACCTTGTCCGGGGCGCAATGCAGGTCGAACAGATGCCGTACCCGTGCCAACACTTGCGGCAATACGGGCAACAGGGTTTCGCTCGCCGTGACGACCAGTGCGTTTTGGGACGGACGATGGCCCACCCGCACCCAACCGTAAACGGACTTTCCCTCCGCAGTCGCCAAATGCACCGTGCGCGCATATTCCCCGTCTTTTACGGTCTCGACTTCGTTGATCGCGCGGGCGGCGAGAAAATTCAACATTTCTTCCCAACGATAGGGCGGGCGGTAGCCCAGCGCGAGCGTCACGTCGCCACGGCGCTTTTTTTCTTCCGACTCCGCCGAAGTTTTTTTTCGCAAACCGGTAGGAGAAAGGTTGTATTGTCTTTTGAAAAGATCGTTGAAACGGCGCAAGCTGCCGAAACCGGCCGCCATGGCCACGTCGAGCACGGATAGATCCGTATCCGTCAGGAGGTTTTTTGCGAGAAGCAGCCGGCAGGTTTGTAGATATTGGACCGGCGACACATGATATTCCGCCGTGAAGACGCGCCGCAAATGTCGGTCAGTGCAGCCGAGGCGATCGGCGATTTCCTCCAGATTTTGCCCCTTCCCGCAATTTTCTTCCATCGCTCTCGCAGCGCGATAAACCAGATGGGTGGTCGCATCCGTGATCGAAGAACCGGGGGCGCGTTCCGGCCGACATAAAAGGCATGGGCGGTATCCCGCTTGTTCCGCTTCCGCCGCGGTTGGATAGAACGTGCAATTTTCGGGCTTCGGTTGCCTTGCCCGGCACACCGGACGGCAATAGATCCCTGTCGACGAAATGCCGACGAAGAAACGGCCGTCAAAACGCGCATCTTTTGCTTTGAACGCCGCATAGAGCGCGTTTTTATTGTCCGTCATTTTTTCACCCCCATGCTTGAATCTGATCTTATTAAATCACGTTCCCTAAAAATGTCTGGCTGTTTTCGGACATGGTTTTACCGGTTTGCCCGGCGTGCTATAGTCCTTGTATGACAAAGCATCGATGCGACCGAGACGATTTTCTGCCGACGACCCGATCGGACATGGAGCGGCGCGGATGGGACGAACTCGATTTCCTTTTGGTCACGGGAGACGCGTATGTCGACCATCCGTCGTTCGGTCACGCGATTGTTTCGCGATGGCTCGAACATCTGGGCTTTCGCGTGGGGATCGTCGCGCAGCCGCGATGGGACCGCGCAGACGATTTCGCGCGCCTGGGGCGTCCGCGCCTGGGAGCGCTCGTGACGGCGGGAAACCTCGATTCGATGGTCTCGCACTACACGGCCGCCAAAAAAAAACGCGCTGGTGACGACTATTCTCCTGGCGGCGCGCCAGGGCTTCGCCCCGATCGCGCCACGCTCGTCTACTGCAATCGCCTGCGCGAACTGTGGAAGGACGTTCCGCTCGTGATTGGCGGAGTGGAAGCGAGTTTGCGCCGCCTCGCTCACTACGACTATTGGTCCGATTCGGTACGCCGGTCGATCTTGGCCGACAGCCGCGCCGACTTGCTCGTCTTCGGCATGGGGGAACGTGCCATCGGAGAAATAGCGTATCGCCTGCGCGACGGCGTGAACGTGAACGACATCCGTGACATCGCGGGGACGTGCTGGAAGACGCATCGCCCCGAGGAGTTGAGGAATGAACGAACGGTCGAGCTGCCGTCGTTCGATGACGTTAAAAATGACAAACGCCTCTTCGCGAAGGCGTTCGCATCTTTTTACTGCGAGCAGGATCCAATTTGGGGTAAGCGCCTGATTCAGGACCAAGGGGCTTGGTGGGTCGTTCAGAACCCTCCTGCGAAACCGTTGCCCGAAGAGGAGCTCGACGCCGTTTACGAGCTGCCGTATACGCGGGCTTGGCATCCGGATTATGACGAACGAGGGGGAGTGCCTGCACTCGAGGAGGTTCGTTTTTCGCTCACGGCACACCGGGGGTGTTTTGGGGAGTGCGCTTTTTGCGCCCTCTCGAGCCATCAGGGGCGCATCGTGCAGGCGCGAAGCGAGGAGTCGCTCGTGAGCGAGGCGCGAAAGCTCGTCGCTTTGCCCGGCTTCAAGGGGTATCTCCACGACGTGGGCGGGCCGACGGCCAATTTCCACGAGCCCGCGTGCGCGAAGCAGTTTCGCGAGGGCGCGTGTCGCGGCAAATCGTGCTTGTTTCCGAAACCGTGCAAGAACCTGCGCG
>JAVBRL010000103.1:0-10807 GCA_031547985.1 Synergistaceae bacterium | reverse complement strand
CCGCTGTCGAACCCGTACCACAAGACGGGAGGACTGGCGTTTTTGAAGGGCTCGCTGGCGCCGCTGGGCGCGGTCGTCAAAGAAGCGGCCGTCGCGCCGGAGATGCTCGTACACAAGGGCCCGGCGCGCGTGTTCGAGGGAGAAGAAGCCGCCTCGCGCGCGATCCTGGCGGGCGAGATCCATGACGGCGACGTCGTCGTGATTCGCGGCGAAGGGCCCAAGGGCGGCCCCGGCATGCGGGAGATGCTCACGCCCACGGCGGCGATCGCCGGGCAGGGCAAAGGGGCCACGGTCGCGCTCATCACGGACGGGCGTTTTTCGGGGGCTACGCGCGGCGCTTCGATCGGGCACGTCTCGCCGGAGGCGGTCGAAGGCGGGCCGATCGCGCTCGTGCATGAAGGCGACACGATCTCTATCGATATTCCGGGGCGTAAGCTCGATCTTCTCGTCTCCGCCGAAGAGCTCGAAGCGCGAAAGAAAAGCGAGCCGGGTGTCCGCCCTCAGGCGGTCGACAGCCCGTTCCTCAAGCGCTACCGGCATTTCGTCACGAGCGGCGTCGAGGGCGCGGTGCTGAAGACGCCCGAATAAAGATCAGCCGCGTTCAATCCGTTCGCTTAAAAGGGCCGAGTTTCTCACGGCCTTTTTTGTGTTTTTTGTGCTTTTTGTGTGATATATGAACCGACACGATCTTTCAGGAGATGGCTCATCGTAAATGACATATGAAAACTTGTTCCGTTACGGACTTTCCGAGCGTTTCGAGCAGGAAGCGCAGATGCACGAGGGGCTCGCGCTCGGGCGGGTCGTCCGGCAGCATCATAACCTTTATGACGTGACCCTCGAGGAGGGTGTTTTGCAAGCGACGGTCTCGGGAAAGTTCGCTCACGATTCGCGCTCGAATCCGGATTTTCCGGTCGTGGGGGATTGGGTCATGGTCTCGCCCCAAGAAGGGCATGCGATCGTCCACCACGTTCTGACGCGCAAGAGCGCTTTCGCGCGCAAGAGCGCCGGGCGGGGGCGGGGTGCGCAGATCGTCGCCGCGAATATCGACGTCGTCTTCATCTGCATGGCGCTTACGTCCGATTTCAACCTCAGAAGGCTCGAACGCTACCTTGCCGTCGCGTGGGACAGCCGCGCGACGCCGGTCGTCGTGCTGACGAAATCCGACCTATGCGGCGATCTGGAGGACAAACTGGCGGCGGTTGCGGCCGTCGCGCCCGACACGGAACTCGTCGCGTGCAACAGCATGACGGAAGACGGCTGCACAGCGATCATGTCGTATGTCAAAAAAGGACGAACGATCGCGTTCGTCGGTTCTTCGGGCGTGGGGAAATCGACGCTCATCAACCGGCTTGCCGGCGAGGAACTGCTCGCGACGCGGGAAACCCGCGCGGACGGCAAGGGGCGCCACACGACGACCCATCGCCAGCTCTTCGTACTCCCCGGCGGCGCCATCGTGATCGATACGCCCGGGATGCGCGAACTGGGAGCCGAAAGCGTCGACCTCGCGCGATCGTTCGCCGATATCGAGGGGCTGGCCGCTCGCTGCCGGTTTAAAGATTGTTCACACACGAGCGAACCGGGCTGCGCCGTCCTGCAGGCCATCGAAGAAGGGGAACTCGACGCCTCTCGCCTGGAAAACTATCGCAAACTGCAGACCGAGGCCGGTTACGAAGGCCTTTCCTCGAAACAGATCGAGGAGAAAAAGATCGTGCGGATGTTCGGCGGCAAAAACGAGATGAAACGCGCTTTCCAGGAGATCAAAAAGAAAAAAGGAAGATAAAAGATCGAACGATTCGAAAGGTCTGTTTCGATCGCGACCCCGTCGCGCGGCGCATCTTCGAGGCCTTTATCGCGAGCAGCTGACCGGAGGCGTTTCGCACCCCATAAAAAGGGTGCGAATTTTTTTGCTTGACAATAGTTTTATGTCAAACTAAAATGACCTCATGAAAAATTCGCAAGGCAAAAAAAATCCGGGAAGCGATATCGTTCACGTCGTCGCAAATTTGCGGGGCGCCGCCCATGATTTCATCCTCACGCGCCTGGCGGACGAGGGGATTACGGATCTTGCCCCTTCGCACGGAGCGATTTTGGCCGTGCTGTACGAACGGGGCGACCAGCCGATGATGGCGATCAGCGAATATATTCGGCGCGACAAGAGCACGCTGACGGTGCTGGTCCGCAAACTCCAGTCGCTTGGCTATGTCACGCGTGCGGCCGACGCGTGCGATGGCCGGGTCACGATCGTGCGCCTGACCGAAAAAGGGCGCGAACTGCGGGAACTGTTCGAGCGAATTTCCGGCGAACTGTGCCGCGAGATCTGGTGCGATGCGGACGACGATCAAAAAGAGAAACTGGTGGCGTTACTGCGGGAAATGACGGGGCGTTTGGAAAAAGCGAACGAAAAGCATGAAACACAGGAAAAGCATGAAAAAAAGGAGGCGGATTGAAATGGCGGGTGAGATGTTCGATTTCGAGAAAATTTTTGCGGAAAATCCATGCGGGGTTTTCGCCACACAGGACGGCGACGGTGTGAAGACGCGGGTCTTTCAATATCTTTTTACGGATCGTATGAGGGTCTATTTTTGCACGGGAGCGGCCAAGGACGTCTACAAACAGATGACGACGAACCCCAACGTATCGTTTTGCACGTGGGCGCCGAATTTCGCGCCGGTGGTTTCCGTGGACGGCAAGGCGACGTTCGTGGAGGATATGGCGCTTAAAAAACGCATTCTCGACGAGAATCCGGCGATCAAAGGGATCTACCGAAGCGAGGACAATCCCGAGTTCAAGGTCTTTTACGTCGCGGTCGAAGAGGTCCGCACGTTCAGTTTCGCCGAAGGTCCCAAGGCGTACAAGCCGTAGGCGCCCCCACGCGAAGAATTGGAAACGGCCCCCGAAAAGCGCGTGCGCTTCGGGGGCCGTTTTTTAGTTTTGGTGTGCTGGGTCTATTTTTAGATGGTTCTTACGGGTTTGTACTCTCCAAAGACGTCGCGCAAGCAGTCGCAGATCTCGCCCAGGGTCGCGTACGCTTTGACGGCGCGCAGGATGGGGGGCATGAGGTTTGTGGCGTCGTCGCCGGCGGCGGCGCTCAGCGCCTGCAGAGCGGCGGCGACTTCCGCGTTGTCGCGCTTAGCCTTTAATTTTTGGATCTTCTCGCCTTGGATATCCTGGACCGACGGATCGACGGACGTCAAATTGACGGGGCTTTTGTCGTCGCTCGTGAATTTGTTGACGCCGACGATGACCTTGCGGCCGCTTTCGATCGCTTTTTGATGCGCGTAGGCGCTGTTGAGGATCTCGCTTTGCATCCAGCCCTTTTCGATCGCCGCGACGGCTCCGCCCATGCCGGCGATCTTTTCGATCAATTCTTCGGCGTCTTTTTCGAACCGGTCGGTCATGCTCTCGACGTAGTACGACCCGGCCAAGGGGTCGATGACGTCGGCGGCACCGCTTTCGTGCGCGATGATCTGCTGGGTGCGGATCGCCAGGGTGGCGGATTCCTCCGTGGGGATCGAAAGCGCTTCGTCGTACGCGCAGGTGGCCATGGAGTTCGTCCCTCCCAGTACGGCGCCCAGCGCCTGCAGCGCGACGCGGACGACGTTGTTTCGCGGCTGCTGGGCCGTGAGCACGCTTCCCGCCGTATGCACGTGGACGCGCAGCATCCAGGACGAGGGCTTTTTCGCGCCGAAGCGCTCCTTGAGGATCTTCGCCCACAGGCGCCGTGCCGCACGGAACTTCGCCACCTCCTCGAGGACGTTCATATCGGACGTGAAGATCCAGGAGATGCGCCCGGCGAAATCGTCGATGTCGAGGCCGACGTCGATCGCCGCCTGGATGTAGTCGATCGCGTTCGCGAAAGCGAAGGCGATTTCCTGCGTGGAGTTCGAGCCCGCTTCGCGAATGTGGTACGCGCCCAAACTGATCGTGTTCCAGCTCGGGATCTTGTCTTTGCAGTAGGCGAAGATATTCGCCGTCAGGCGCATCGAGGGTTTGGGCGGGTAGATGTAGGTCCCGCGCGCGATGTATTCCTTCAGGACGTCGTTTTGCGTCGTGCCCTTCAGCTGATCCGGTGCGACGCCCTGTTTCTCGCCGACGGCCTGATACATGGCGAGCAGCACGGCGGCGGGGGCGTTGATGGTCATGGATGTGCTGACCTTATCGAGCGGGATCCCCTCGAAAAGCGCCTCCATGTCCTCGAGCGAGTCGATCGCGACGCCCACTTTGCCGACTTCGCCCGCGCTGAACGGATGGTTGGAGTCGTAGCCGATCTGCGTCGGCATGTCGAAGGCGACGGAAAGTCCCGTCACACCCTGTTCCAACAGGTAGCGGAAGCGCTCGTTCGTCTCCTTGGCCGTCGCGAAGCCCGAGTAGCTTCTCATCGTCCAATAGCGGCCCCGGTACATCGTCGGCTGTCCGCCCCGCGTCATGGGGTACTCGCCCGGAAAGCCGATTTTTTTCACGTAATATTCGTCGGAGGTGTCGACGTCCAGGGGTGTGTAGATTCTCTTTTCCGGCAGGCCGGGACGCTCCGGTATCTTGGAAAGCGTTTTTTTGAGAGCTCCCTCCTCCCACTGCTGCTGCGCTTGTTGAATGATTTGGACATCGTCGCTCATATCCGTCGTACCCTTCCTTCTAGTGAATTTGTTCTGCTGGATGGATCAGATGATTCCCTCCCGCGAGAGGGAGCGTATCTGATCTTCCGTATAGCCAAGGCGTTGCAGGACTTCCGCGTTGTGCTCGCCCAGACGCGGCGCTTTCGTGGCAAGCTCTCCCGGAGTCGCCGAAAGCTTGATCGGGAATCCCAACTGCCGGTACTTCCCGAGCTCCGGATCGTCGAGTTCCACCACGAGGCCGTTCGCCACCACGTGAGGGTCTTCGAAGACCTCGTCGAGATTTTTCACGGGCGTCACGCACGTATCTTTTCCCTCGAGCTTTGCGAGCCACTCCTCCAGAGTGTAGGCCGAAAAGGTCTTTTCGAGCAACTCCCCCAGCATGGGAAAATTGGCGGGGTCGTCGATCGCGTCCGTCAAGTCCTCGCGTTCGATTATTTTACACAGGTTCGCCCAAAATTTTTTCTCGAGCGCCCCGCAGGCGAGATAGCGCCCGTCCGATGTGCGGTAGATGTTGTAGTGCGGCCACCCACCCGTGAGCCGGCTTTCGCCGCGCAGTGGCACCCGCCCGCTGGCGAAAAGGATGCTCGCATCGGCGGGGAGCATGGCGGCGGCTGAGGCGAAAAGCGACGCGTCCACGTACTGTCCTCGCCCGAGCGTCTGGCGCCCCTGCAGGGCGATCAGGATACCGATCACCGCCATCAGTCCGCCGGACAGGTCGGCGATCTGTATTCCGGGAATGATCGGGTCTCCGCCGGATTTGCCCGTCAAGCTGGTGATGCCCGCCGTACTGATGTAGTTCAGGTCGTGCCCCGCGTCGGCCGCGTAGGGGCCGGTCTGGCCGTAACCGCTGAGCGAACAGAAGACGAGGTTCGGGTTGACTTTCGAGAGCGCCTCGTAGTCCAAGCCGAGTTTTTTCATCACGCCGGGGCGAAAGCTTTCGATCACGACGTCGGCGTCTTGGGCCAGTTTGAGGAAAATCTCTTTTCCCGCGGGTTTTTTCAGGTCGAGCGTGACGCTTTTTTTGTTGCGGTTGACGATCAAAAAGCGGTATCCGATGCCGCTCCGCTTGGGCTCGTAGTTTCTCGCGTAATCGCCCTCGCCCGGTTGTTCGACCTTGATGACCTCCGCGCCGAAATCGGCCAGGAACATGGTCGCGAAAGGACCCGGCAGGAGGCGTGTGAGATCTAAGACGCGAATGCCTTCCAGTGCTTTCATGTCTTTCTCCTTTCGTTTATACCGGTCGCATGCTGCCGGTTTCGAGCAAGCGGCGGTGCCACTCGAAACAGCGATCGAGCGACTGCGGCGCGTGTCCTCCGGAGGTGCTGCTATCCGCAAAATACCGTTCGAGCTCCTCGCGGTAGATCGGGCTCGCGCAGTTTTGGATGACGGCGCGAGCGCGCTCCGTCGGCGTCTTGCCGCGCAGGTCGGCTGTGCCCGCGTCCGTGATGACGACGTCGACGTAGTGCGAGACGACGTCCGTAAAAGCGGCCTTGGGAACGATTGTCGAAATGTCGCCCCCTTTGCCCGTGGAGGGGAGGATCATCAGCGACAAACCGGCGTTATGGGCGAACGTCGTGCCGCCGCCGGTGCCGTTGATCACCTTGCCGCCCATCACGTGGCTGAGGTTCGCGTTGCCGTAGAGGTCGATCTCGATCGCGCTGTTCATCGCGACGAGCTGCATGCGGTCGATGATTTCGGCGCAATTGCTGACCTCGATCGGGCGTAGCGTGATTTTTTTTCGCCACTGGACGGGGTCCGAGGCGAAAATCTCCCGTACTTTTGCGGTCGTGTGGACCGCTGAGCCCGAGGCGCGGATCGCCTGTCCGCTCGCGAGCCGTTCGACGTTCGCCTCCTGCAAAAGCCCGCAGAAGAATTCGATCTCTTTGAAGCTGGTCCGCTCGAATGCCTTAACAAGGTTGTTCGCCATGTTGCCGATGCCCGACTGAAGGGGCGGAAGTTTCCCCCCCCAGCGCGGGTTTCGCTTGAGTTCGATCTCCAGGAAGTTGAACAGGTTGTCCGCCAGCTTTTGGGTCGTCGTGTCCGGCGGGGCGTAGGAAACCTCCGCGCCCCGGTCGTCCGTCACGACGACGGCGGCGAGTTTGCGCGGGTCAAAGGAGAGGTGCGCCCGGCCGATGCGTTCGTCGACGCGTCGCAAGGGGATCGGCGCTTTTCCCGGGCCCGTCTCGGGGCGGTAAATATCGTGCATCCCTTCGAGCTCTTGGGATTGCGCCGTGTTGATCTCCACGATGATCCGTTCCGCGGCGTCCACAAAAAGCGGCGTCAGGCCGACGCCGGAAGTCAGCACGAGCTCTCCGTCGTCAACGATCCGTAACGCTTCGACGATCGCGACGTCGATTTTTCCGAACACGCCGTCCCGCACGGTCGATGCGACGCGCGAAAGCGGCATCTCGACGTATTCGATCCGGCCTTTGTTGATCGCCGCCGCGCACTGCGGGGTCATCTGAAACGGCGCGAGGCGCTTGGGGAGCCCCGTTTCGGCCCATTCCGACTCGATCTCCGTGCCGAGGTTCGAACTGCCCACGACGTTCACGCGGATCGCTTCTCCCGACCGCACCCTGGCAGCCAGCGCATGCAGCACGGCCTTCGGGTAGCCGGCGGCCGCAAATCCGCTCGTGGCGATCGTCATGCCGTCTTTGATCAGCGCGGCCGCTTCTTCGGCGGTGACGGCGCGTTCGTTCACGAAGCGACGCATTGGGCGAGAAGTTTTTGCGCCGCGCCCCGGCCGGCGTCGAACGCTTTTTGGTTCGATTCGAGCAACGCCTGGGGGAAACGTTCGGCGATCGCCTGTTGTACGGATTCGATCGCGACGAATTCGCCGAGCTCGGCGATCGCGCCCATCGCCACGACGTTGGCGGCGATCTCCTTGCCCGTGACGTCCTTGGCGATCTGCGTCATGGGGATGGCGTAAACGTTTTTAATGCCCGGCGGGATGGAGCGGACGAACATCGGATCGACGAGGAGGATTCCGTCCGGGGACAGGTCGCCGTGGTACTTGTCGCAGGAAAGCTGCGTCATGGCGAGCATGAGGTCGGGGCGCGTCACCTCGGGGTAGTTGATCGGGCGCTCGTCGATGATCAACTCCGAACGGCACGCACCGCCCCGCGACTCCGGCCCGTAGGATTTCGTCAGCACGATCTCCCTGTCCTCGTGGTTGCCGGCTGCTTCCGCCATGATATCGCCCAGGAGCATCATTCCCTGTCCGCCCGAACCGCTGAATCGGATTTCGTAGTGTTTATTTTTGTCGTCTTTGCGCATGATTTTTACCCCTCCGCCCGCACCTTTTTGATCAGTTCGTCGTAGCGCTCCGTATACTCCGGGATGTCCGTACGGTTTGCGAACTCCCCGATCACGATCTTGTCCCGCAATTCCTCCGGACTCATCTCTTTCGCTTTCGCGACGTTCACGGAACGCTCTTTTTTGTCCAACAGCATGGCCGTGGCGTCGCCCAGTTTATTGAGGCGCCCGAAGAGCGTCGGGCAGTCGCAGATCGCCTCCACGACGGAAAACCCTTTGTGCCCAAGCGCTTTTTCAAACTGCCCGACCATCATGCGGGCGTGAAAGGTCGTCGAACGGGCGACGTACGTGGCCCCCGAAGCCGCGGCCAGCGCGCAGATGTCGAAATTCGGTTCCATGTTGCCGTACACGGAGGTTTTGGTCTTCGCGTCGGGGGGCGTGGTCGGCGAGTACTGGCCGCCGGTCATGCCGTAGTTCGCGTTGTTGAAGACGACCGTCGTGATGTCGATGTTCCTGCGGCATGCGTGGATGAAGTGGTTGCCCCCGATCGACATGCAGTCGCCGTCGCCGGTGACGACGATGACTTTCAAGTCCGGATTGTGCATCTTGACGCCGGTCGCGTACGCGAGCGCGCGCCCGTGGTTCGTGTGCAGCCCGCAGAAGTTCATGTAGCCGTTCGCGCGGCTCGAGCAGCCGATGCCCGCGACGAGCACGATCTTTTCTTGCTCGATCCCCGTTTTTTCGATCGCGCGCAATAGGGCGTTTACGACCGTTCCGTTGCCGCAGCCCGAACACCAGAGGTGGGGCAGTTTGTCCTTACGAAGATATTTGTCGAATAGATGGCGTTCGCTCACGACCGCACCCCCCTGATTTTCTCGAGGATCTTCTGCGCGGAGAGGATCTTTCCGTCGTTTTGGGTGACCTGCGCGACGGGGGTCGTCCCCACGATCTCCCGCGCGATGTGGTACAGCTGTCCTTCGTTCATCTCGCACGCGACGACCGTCTTCGCTTTCGCGGCGAGCTCCGCGAGGCGCCGCTCGGGAAACGGCCACAGAGTGATCGGGCGCAACAAGCCCGCTTTGATGCCCTCGGCCCGCGCCTGTTCGATGGCCGTCTTCGACGAACGCGAGACGAGGCCGATCGAAAGCAGCAGGATCTCGGCGTCGTCGGTCATGAACTCCTCGTAGCGTTCGATGTCGTCACGGTTGTTCTCGATCTTCGACAGCAGGCGCTTGATCTGGATCTCGATCTGCTCGGGCTTGTTCGTCGTGGGAAAGCCGGTCTCGTCGTGGATGATGCCGCTGACGTACCATTTATAGCCATCGCCGAACATCGCCATCGGCGGAATGCCGGTACCGTCGTCCGCGTACGGTTTGTAGCTGTCGTCTTTGGGTTGGGTGGGGCGTTTACGGTTCGCGATTTCGTACTCGCCCGGTTCGGGAATCCGGATGCGTTCGCTCATATGCGCGAGCATCGCGTCGCTCAAGATCATGACGGGAATGCGGTATTTCTCCGCCAGGTTGAACGCGCGGATCGTCTCCGTGTAGACTTCGCCGACCGATGCGGGAGCGAGCGCGATTGCCGGATGGTCGCCGTGCGTGCCCCACTTCGCCTGCATGATGTCTCCCTGTGCGGGGACCGTGGCGACGCCCTGGCATGGTCCTTGGCGCATGACGTCCACCAGGACGATCGGAACTTCGGCGACGATGCCGTAGCCCAAATTTTCCAGCATCAGCGAGACGCCCGGTCCGCTGGTTGCGGTCATCGCCTTGGCGCCGGCGAAAGAAGCGCCGATGATGGCGGCGATCGAGGCGATTTCATCCTCCATCTGCATGAACTTGCCGCCGACTTTCGGCAGCTGTGCGGAGGCGATCTCCGCGATTTCGGTCGCCGGTGTGATGGGATATCCGGCGAAGAAATTCATCCCGGCGGCGATGGCGCCGTGCGCGCACGCTTCGTTTCCCGTCATGATGGCATATTGGTTTTTATTTTTCATCACGCGCTCTCCACGATGCGGATCGCGAAGTCGGGACATTGCAGTTCGCACGCGCCGCAGGCGACGCACTGTTCGGGGTGTTCCTGCACGGGGGCTCCGTATGGGTCGCGGGTGAAGACGTTTTTCGGGCAGACTCCGACGCATAGCCCGCACGATTTGCACAATTTCGAATCGATTTCGACAGAGGTTGCTTTGAGTGCGTTCATTTTTTCCCTTCCTTTTTATCTAAGCGCTTGGCCCGAGTTGTTGACAAAAAAATAACGGGCGAAATCCCGAACTTGCGGATCGCCTGTTCGCGTTTTTACGGGTCGCTACCGATATTTGTTTGCAGTATAGCAACAATAGTAATATAATAAAAATACGAAAAATTAATACGAGGTATGCTGTATAAATATGGAGTGCTTTTCCACGCAAAGGAGGGGAAATCACTGTGAACGTAGGACATTACCGCAATTTCATCCAGATCGTCAAGGCGGGGTCCATTTCCGCCGGCGCTCGGATCTTGTGCATCGCGCAACCGGCGTTGAGCAACCAGATCAAGGCGATGGAAAAGGAGTTCGGCACGCCGCTGTTGAAGCGCGGAGCGCGCAACGTCGAATTGACGAGCGCGGGGGAGATCATTTACGAAAAAGCGAAGACGATCTGCTACCTCGAAGACGCCGCCCAAAAGGAGATCGAAGCGTGCATCACCGGCAATCGCGGCACGTTGTGGCTGGGGCTCACCCCCGCCTATCCCGACCCGATTATGTCGAACCTCCTGCTCGATTTCCACGACGCCTTCCCGCACATCAGTTTCGAGATTTTCGAGGAAAACTCCGGCGAGATCATCGAGCACCTGAAAAACGGTCTCATCGAAGTCGGCGTGATCCGCACGCCCGCTTTTGTGCCGCCCATGTTGCGAGCATCCATCTCCATCGACGAACGCCTCATGGTCGTGTACAAC
>JAVBRL010000079.1:0-12117 GCA_031547985.1 Synergistaceae bacterium | reverse complement strand
TGGTCAAAATAGCCAAGGGTCCCGGGGGCGTCCGTCTGATGGACGTCCCCGAGCCGGCCCCCGCGCGGGGGCAGCTCAAGGTGAAAGTCCACGCCGGAGGGATTTGCGGGACCGATATCCACATCCTCCGTGACGAATACGAAGCTTCGCCTCCCGTGACGCTCGGGCACGAATACTCCGGCGTGGTGAGCGAAACGGGCGAGGGTGTCGCGCGTTTTAAACCCGGCGACCGCGTCGTGTCGCTCACGACGTTTGCGTCGTGCGGAATGTGCCCGTACTGCACCAACGGATTTGTGATGCTCTGCCCCGAGCGCAAGGGGCTGGGGGCGCAAGCCGACGGGACGTTCGCCGAATACGTGATCGTGCCCGAACGCTCTTCGTTTTTAATCCCTGCGGAGGTGTCGCTCGACGAGGCGGCGCTGGGCGAGCCCTTGGCGTGTGTCGTCAACGGCGTGCTCGAAAACGGCACCGTCAAGGCGGGAGACGTCGTCTGGATCGCGGGCCTGGGGGCGATTGGCATGTTGAGCTTACAGGTCGCCTGCGCGAGCGGGGCGATCGCCATCGTCGCCGGAACCGACCAGGACGAGTCGCGTTTCGCGCTCGCTCGCGAGCTGGGTGCCGTCGCTACGGTGAACGTCTCGCGCGAAGACCCGATTGCTCGCGCATTGGAACTCACGGCAGGCCTGGGCGTCGACGTCGTCGTCGATTGTTCGGGGGCCGAGCGCGCGGCCGATACGTGCCTGCGCGTGTTGAAAAAGCGTGGGCGCTACATTATGATGGGGCTTTTCGGGAAGAAGGTCGCGTTCGACCTCGACTTGATGCTCAAAAAAGAGATCTCGATGACGAACGCGTTCTCGCAGAAGTTTACGTCGTGGGAGCGGGCACTGCGCCTGCTTCGCCACGGCAAGGTGAAGACGGACCGGCTCTTTACGCGTGTACCGCTAAGCGACTGGGAACGCGGCTTCGAGATGGCGATTCACAAAGAAGGCTACAAGATCCTGCTCGTTCCGTGAGAAAAACGAATCGGAACGTCGCTTTGCGGCAATCTAAAAACAACAAGGAGTGTGCGGTAAGAATGGCAAAAGATGTTTGCAGCAACTACCCAGAGGGAAGTCCCATGGCGGAAGCTCGCGACCTGATCGCGGGGTTGGTTAAACGCGCCCGCGCGGCGCAGGCGATTGCTGACACGTACTCGCAAGAGCGGGTCGACGAGCTGATCCGCGCCGTTTCGTGGCCGATCGTGCAGAAGGATATCTCCGAGAAGATCGCCGAGCTGGCGGTCGCCGAGTCGCAGCTGGGTTATGAAGCGGCGAAGTTCGGCAAGCTGCAAAAGAAGGTTCGTGGTGCGTTGCGCGACATGCTCGATAAGAAGACCGTCGGCATCATCGATCGCGACCCCGAAAAGGGGATCGTCAAAGTCGGCAAACCGGTGGGCGTGATCGGGGCGCTGCTGCCCTGCACGAACCCCGAGGCGACGCCTGTGATCAAAGCCATGTGCTCGATCAAGGGGCGCAACGCCATCATCCTGGCCCCACATCCGAGAACGAAGAAGACGAACACCATGATCGCCGATATCATGCGCATGGCCCTGAAACAGCATGGTGCCCCTGAGGACCTGATCCTCACGGTCGACGAGCCCACGATGGAGGCAAGCTCCGAGCTGCTGCGCCAGTGCGACCTGATCGTCGCCACTGGCGGCGCGGGTATGGTCAAGGCCGCCTACAGCTCCGGCACGCCGGCGTACGGCGTGGGGGCGGGCAACGTCGTGACGGTCGTCGACGACACGGCCGACATCGCCAAAGCCGCTAAGAACATCATGCTCGGCAAGACGTTCGACTTCGCCACGAGCTGTTCGTCGGAAAACTCCGCCATCATCCTCGAAAAAGTCTACGACGCGACCGTTAAAGCCCTGCAGACCGAAGGTGGCTATCTCGTGTCCGCCGCCGACAAAAAGAAACTCCAGGAGACGATGTGGGAAAACGGTGCCCTGAGCCGCAAGATCGTGGGGCAGGCACCCGAAGTGATCGCAGGACACGCGGGCATCGACCTGCCTGCGGGCTCGAAGTTCTTTATGGTCCAAGAGGACGGCTGGGGGCCCGAGCATCCGTTCTCCGGCGAGAAGATGAGCGTCGTGCTCACCGTCTACAAGGCTGCCAACCTCGACGACGCGATCATGAAGGTCAACAAGATCACGGGTTACCAGGGCTCGGGGCACTCGTGCGGCATTCACACGGCGAAGCCGGAAAACGCGGAAAAACTAGCGCTCAACACGAAGACGAGCCGCGTGATGATGAACCAGGCGCAGTGCTACGGCAACAGCGGCGACTGGATCAACGGCATGCCCTTCACGCTCACGCTGGGGTGCGGCACGTGGGGCGGCAATATCGCGAGCGAGAACATCGTGTGGAAGCATTACATCAACACAACGTGGCTCTCGATGCCGATTCCGGAGAAGATCCCCGACGACGCCGACCTTTACGGCGAGATCGCGAAAAAAGAGGACCTCTCCGTCTACCGCAACATGCCCTTTCCGAAACTGAAGTAAGCGGGCGATATTCTCACGAAACGACAAAACGACCGGGCCTCCACGCATGGCTTGCACATGCGTTTAGGCTCGGTCGCTTGTTGTTTTAGGGGGTATTGCGTTATTTTTTGTTTTGGAGCGTTTTACTGCGTTTGTTCCAGGTGTTTCTTTAGTTTTTTGTCTGGTTGCAACGGGTCATCTGCGCGCGCGGATACGGATGGGATAAGCGCGGTGTTTCTGAAAACGAGACGTCTCTATTTATATAAACTGCGCAAAAGGGTCGCAAAACGCAACCAAATTTTTGAAATTTCTCGAGGAAATTTTTTGCCTGTCATTGCGAGGAGGCAAAGCCGACGTGGCAATCTTTGGTTTTTGCTGTGACTTGCCAAATCAAGATTGCCACGTCGGGCGAGGGGACGCCCTCCTCGCAATGACAAAGGGTGGCGGGGGTGTTTATAACCTTAGTCGTCGAGCCAGAGTTTGCCGCCGATGGCGAAATCCTCTTTTTTCATGTCGGAGAAGACGATGCGCACGGACGGGGCTTTGACGTCGAAGCAGTTGCAGATGCAGTCCGTGATCTCTTTGGCGGCGCGGCGTTTCTGGTCGGCTGTGCGGCCTTCCTTCAGGTGAATCTGTACGATGGGCATGTCCGAAAACCTCCTGTAGAATAAGTTGAAATTGCTTACGAGGATTACGAGAACGCAACATGCATTTTAGTCCAAGGTAACCGGGGGTGTCCAATCATCTTTTTTATCTATGCGACGATTTTTTTCGCACTGGGGGCGTGCTTGGGTTCGTTCGTCCACGCGACGGCGATGCGGACGATCGATGACGTCCCCTGGTGGGGGCGAGAACGTTCCCGCTGCGACGCCTGTGGGCATGTACTCGGCGCGCTGGATCTGGTCCCGCTTTTATCGTATCTGCTGCTGGGGGCGAGATGCCGGCACTGTGGCGCGCGGATCGCGGCGAGGCATTGTATCGTGGAGTTTTTAAGCGGCGCCTGTTGCGCGGTCTTCTATATTAAATGGGGGCTTTCCGTGGCCTCGGGGCTCGCGGCAGTGGCGTTTTTCTTTTTGCTCTTCCACGCGCTCACGGATCTGTTGAGCGGTTTCATCTATGACGCGGCGGCGCTCGCGCAAGGGGTGTGCGGGCTCGCGGCGCGTTTCGCCTCGGGCGGCGTGCCGAGCGCCGTCGACGGGCTGTTCGGCGCGGCGCTCGGGTTTTGCGTTATCTATGCCATTATCGTGCTCAGCCGGGGGGGAATGGGAAGCGGCGACGCCGTGCTGATGGCGGGTGCAGGCGCGTGCCTGGGGTGGAAATTATGCGCGCTGGGGCTTTACCTGGGTTTTATGTGCGGCGGGGCGGTCGTGCTCGTGATGCTCGCGCTCAAAAAATGGAAACGCAAGGACGTGATCCCGCTGGCGCCGTTTCTGGCCGCGGGGTGCGTGGGGGCGCTTTGCGCGGGGGGGCCGCTGTTGGAGTTTTTTGGCAGCTCTCTGTCGTCTCCATGGTAGGCACGCTTCATGAGTCAAAGTAGATCGATCTATATATTTATATTAAGGAGGAGCTTTGAGTGGAAAAGCGCGGAAAAATTCTGAGGCAACGTTTGCGGCAAAAGGAGATCCTCGTGGCTCCGGGGGCGCACGACGTGCTGGCGGCGAAGATCATCGAGTCGGCGGGTTTCGAGGCGGTCTACATGACCGGCTACGGCACGTCGGCGAGCCTGCTGGGATCGCCTGACGTGGGACTGCTCACGATGACGGAGATGGCCGCGCGGGCGGCGTGCATGGCGCAGGCCGTGAACGTGCCCGTGATCGCCGACGCCGACGTGGGGTACGGCAATGTCGTCAACGTGATCCGCACGACCCGCGAGTACGAACGCGCCGGGGTTGCGTGCATGCAGCTCGAAGATCAGATGATGCCCAAAAAGTGCGGACACATGCTCGGCCGCCAGATCGTCTCGCAGGACGAGATGGTGGGCAAGATCAAAGCGGCCGTCGACACGCGTTCGGACCCGGACGCGATGCTGATCATGGCGCGCACGGACGCGCGCACCGATCACGGCCTGGACGAAGCGATCCGGCGCGGCAAGGCGTACGAGGCGGCGGGCGCGGATATTCTGTTCATCGAATCGCTCGAGAGCGAAGACGAAATGCGCGTTGTCACGTCGAGCTTCGATGTGCCCGTGCTGGCGAACATGATCGAGCACGGACGCACGCCGCTTTTGAGCGCGCCTCGCCTGCAGGAGATCGGTTACGACCTCGTGATCTTCTGTGTGTCGTCGACATACGTCGCCGCGAAAGCCGTGCGCAACCTCATGATGTGCCTTAAGGAAAACGGCACGACGGAGCGGATGATCCCCGACATGATCACGTTCGAGGACTTTAACAAGCTCGTGGGCCTGCCCGAAATCCGCCGTATCGAGCGCGAATACCACTCCGGACGCGACCACGCGATCGAGGATGGAAAATAAAAGAACCTAAAAGGAAAGGGGGCCAGGGGACGAGTCCCCTGGAAAGCGCTTTTCGTTTTTTCTTGCGCGCCTTGTCCCGGCGTGATAAAATGCTCTGCGGTTTTCGCATCACACACACGGGCCGACCGACCGTCCGTTGCCCAAGGGAATCCCTTCGGGTGGGCGTTTTCGGGATGACGTCCGTGGAGGAAAAAACAAAAATGGAGGGATCAGTATGGGTGTCGTCAGTATGAAGCAGTTGTTGGAGTGCGGCGTTCACTTCGGCCACCAGACCCGTCGGTGGAACCCGAAGATGAAGCCGTATATTTTCACGGAGAGAAACGGGATCTACATCATCGATCTGCAGAAGACGGTAAAGGGTCTCGAAAAGGCGTACGATTTCGTGCGCGAGCTCTCGAAGTCGGGCGGTAGCCTGCTCTTCGTGGGAACAAAGCGCCAGGCGCAGGAGCCGATCCGCACGGAGGCGTTGCGCGCGGGACAGTTCTACATGAACCAGCGTTGGCTGGGCGGGCTACTCACGAATTTCCAGACGATCCGCCGCCGCGTCAACCGCATGATCGAGCTGCAGAAGTCCGAAGAGGACGGAAGCATCAACCGCTATCCCAAAAAAGAGGTCATTCAGCTGCGCAAGGAGCGCGAGAAGCTGGAGAAGTATTTCTCCGGCATCCGCGATATGCGGGAAGTTCCCGATGCGCTCTTCGTCATCGATCCGCGGCGTGAGGACATCGCGATCCTCGAGGCGCGCAAGCTGCACGTGCCGATCATCTCGATCGTGGACACGAACTGCGATCCGGAGCTGATCGACTACCCGATCCCGGGTAACGACGACGCGATTCGCGCGATCGAGTTGATCGTCGGGCTGATGGCGAGCGCTTATATCGAAGGTCGCCAGGGAGTCGACGGTGCGACGGATGGCGAGGACGGGGAAAACTCCGCCGACGACACCGAAGAAGTGATCAAAGTGAGGGAAAAACTGCACGACACCTACTCCGAAGTGGGCGAGCGCGCGGTGAACCAGGAATTGGAAGACCGTAAGGGTTGGAAGGAGGCGTAATTCACAATGGCTGAAGTGACTAGCGAACATGTCAAGGAGCTCCGCACGCGCACGGGAGCGGGGATGATGGATTGCAAAAAGGCGCTCGTGGAGTGCGAGTGCGATATCGAGCGGGCGATTGACCTACTGCGCGAACGTGGCCTCGCCAAGGCGGCGAAGAAGGCCGAGCGCGTGGCCGAACAGGGAAGGGTCTTCAGCTACATCCACACGACGGAAAAGCTCGGCGTGCTGGTGGAACTGAACAGTGAGACCGATTTCGTGGCCCGCACGGACGAGTTCAACACGCTGGGCAAGGAGATCGCGATGCAGATCGCGGCTTCAAACCCAAGTTACATCACCATCGAAGACGTCCCGGCGGCGGACCTCGAGCGCGAGAAAGAAGTCTATCGCAACCAGGCGCGCGAAGAGGGCAAGCCGGAGAACATCCTCGACCGGATCGCCGAAGGGCGCGTGAACAAGTTCTACGAGGAATCCTGCCTGCTCGAGCAGCCCTACATCCGCGATTCGGATCGCAAGATCAAAGATCTGATCGTCGAGAACATCGCCAAGATGGGGGAAAATATCGTCGTCAGGAGATTTGCTCGATTTTCGATCGGACAATAAAAACGCACCGCCGGGGACCTTCGGGTCCCCTTTTTTTTGCGGAAATTCATTATAATACGGCGTAGCGGATGTTTTTGTTCCGTTTGCCGCGCCGCGCGAAGGGGGTTTACGAAACCGGATGCCCAGATACGGACGCATACTGCTCAAGCTGTCGGGGGAGATCTTGGCGGGACCGGACAAATTCGGCCTGCATCAGTCGACCATTCGGGAGATGTGTTCCGAAATCGCCGAGGTTGCGAAAGCGGGTATCTCGATCGCGATGGTCATCGGCGGAGGGAATATCATCCGTGGCATCGAGGCTGTCGAGATCGGGATCGAACGGGCGACGGCCGATTATATGGGAATGCTGGGGACGGTGATCAACGCGCTTGCCCTGCAGGGGGCGCTCGAGAAGCTCGATGTCCCGACGCGCGTGCAGACGGCACTTGAAATGCGCGAGGTCGCCGAGCCTTTCATCCTGCGCCGGGCGACGCGCCACCTGGAAAAAGGGCGGCTGGTCATCTTCGCGGGAGGGACGGGATCGCCCTATTTTTCGACCGATACCACGGCGGCGCTACGCGCATCTGAAATTGGGGCCGACTGCCTGTTGAAAGCGACGAAGGTCGATGGTATATATGATAAGGATCCGCGAAAATTTCCGGACGCCCGTCGCATGCCCCGCGTAACGTACCAGGGTGCACTGGCGATGCAGCTCAAGATCATGGATGCGGCGGCGTTTTCGCTCTGCATGGAGAATAAGATCCCCATTGTGGTCTTCGATGTGCTCAAAAAAGGCAACCTCAAACGGTTGCTCGTTGACGGCGAGGACCTGGGTTCCGTCGTCGGTTGAAGAGGATAAATCCCGAAGGAGGCGAAGTCTCGTGCCACAAACACTCATGAACGACCTCAAGACGCGTACCGCCAAAACGATCGAACACCTAAAAGGTGTCTACCTGGGTATCCGTACCGGGCGGGCGCATCCCGCGCTCGTCGAGGACATCAAAGCGGACTATTTCGGAACGCCGACTCCCATCAAGCAGTTGGGGACCGTTTCCGTGCCCGAACCGCGCTTGATCGTGATCACTCCGTGGGATAAGACGGCGCTTAAAGTCATTGAAAAAGCCATTCAGGCCTCTCCTTTAGGGATCAATCCGCGCACGGACGGCGAGATGGTGCGTTTGTCGCTGCCGGAGCTCACGCGCGAACGCCGCGTCGAGCTCACGAAAGTCGTCAACAAATACGCCGAGGAGGCGCGCGTCGCCGTGCGCAACATCAGACGCGAAATCGTCGATGCTATGAAGAAAAAGGAAAAAGACTCCGAAATCAGCGAAGACGAACTCAAGAAATACCAGAAAACGATCCAGGACGCCACGGACGAAGCGATCAAAAAGGTCGACGAAATCCTGGCCGAAAAGGAAAAAGAGATCCTCAACGACTGATCTTAAAGTAAGAAACGCGAAAAGCGCCCCTGTGAGGGGCGCTTTTTTATTTTCCGATAACGAAAAAGTTGGAAAGTTTGTTTCATCTAATAGAAGAGGCTCGACAACCTGTTCTTAGTGACATTGACGTAGCCGTAGTCCGTGATCTTGAGCTCCGGGATGACGGAGCAGGACAAAAAGCTCAGGGACGCGAACGGGCGGTTTAAGCCGCACCCCAGTTTTTGCGCGGCTTCGGCAAGTGCATGATCGTTCGCCGCGACGGTTTGCGCGGAATCGAGGCTCATAAGTCCCCCCACGGGAAGTGGCTGGAACGCGAGTACTTTGTCTCCGTTGACGACGGCGAGCCCTCCTGCGTTTTCGATGAGTGTCCGAATCGCTGTGAGTGCCGACGGCATGTCCGCGGCTACGACGATGAAATTGTGCGCGTCGTGTCCGACCGAAGAGGCGAGTGCTCCACGCCGCAGTGTAAACCCTTTGACGAAGCCGCAACCTACCCGCCCCGATCCCTGATTTTTGTCCAGCACGAAGATGTAGGCCATATCTCGGGCTGCGTCGCTTACGAGCACGCCGTCTTTGATCTTGGGTTCCATGATCAGTTCATCGGTGAGGTTACTGTCCTCTCGAAGGCCGATGACGCGTATACGGTGTCCCTTCTTGGCAGGAATGGCGAGCTGTTCCGGCAAAGGGGCGGCGTAATTCGTCGTTGCGTTCGGCAACCTTCCCAGACATGGTTCCAGGTCAGATAAGAAGCGGCCCTCCGAGACGACCTGTTTTCCACGTTTCCAGACTTTTTCGACCGCAAAATTCTCAAGCGAGTCGATCATTGCGATGTCAGCGTTGTAACCGGGTGCAATGGCACCTCGGTCCCAAAGCCTGAAGTAGCGGGCTGGGTTGAGTGTTCCCATTGCGAGGGCTACGAATGGCGGGACTCCTTTTTTAATCATAAGTCGGATCAAGTGGTCGATGTGCCCGTTTTCGTGGAGTCCTCTCGCCGAGACGTTATTCGAGACGACCATACAACGGGCGAAGCGCGAAAGGTTTTCCTGAAGCACTCCGAGCAAGTCGCCCGAATCGCGCGAAAGGTCGTTGTAGCGCAGCATCAACCACATCCCGCGTCCGAGTTTTTCGAGCGCCTCCTCGGCCGAGTCGAGTTCGTGGTCGGAGTCGCATCCCGAGAGCAGGTATGCGCAGAGGTCCTCGCCTCCCAGCTCCGGTGCGTGCCCCGTGCGCACTCGGTAACCTGCCGCGTTGACGCGATCCCACGCATTCGGGTTTCCGTCGACGATTCCGTGGTAGTTCATCATTTCGCCAAGGTATGCCCCGAGGCTTCGGCGAAATGTGTTCGCGATCATCTCGGCGTCGATCTCCTCGCGGCAAGTTTCGAACGGTGATGGGGGAATGCACGATGGGACGGAGTAAAGGATATCGAGCGGAAGGACGATCGACTCGCGGACCATGTAGCTGAGTCCGTCCAGTCCGCAGCTGTTCGTGATCTCGTGCGCATCGGCCATGACGGTCGTGGTCCCGCGGGCGAGCACAACGGCAGCGAACATTGCGGGAGTCAAGAGCGAGCTTTCGATGTGGATATGTCCGTCGATCAGTCCGGGAACGAGGATTTTTCCCGTCGCGTCTACGGATTCGACTCCCTCATACCAGAGGCCGACACCGACGATTTTCCCCTGGTGGATAGCAATGTCCATCTGTTCGTATTCGTGCGTGAAGACGTTTGCGATATGTCCTCCCCGGATGACCAGGTCTGCGGGCTCGTGTCCCAATGCGACGGCGACGGCACTTCGAAGGCGCTCTAAAGGATCGTGTCCATTCATAGGGTTTCCTCCTCACCTACGAAGAGGCCAAGTGCCCCTCCTCGGGTGAAATCCACATAACCTTTGTCGGTCAGCTTGAGCTCCGGGATGACCGACAGGGAAAGGAAACTCAGCGCCATGAAGGGGTGTGGCAATGTGACGCCAAGCTGTGTGGCCGCGTCGTCGATTTCGGCGAGTTTATCCGCCGTCTCTTGCGGGGAGTGCAGGCACATAAGGCCGCCGACCGGCAAGGGTAAAGAGGCCAGCACTTGGTCTTTTAAGGCGACGGCAATGCCGCCTCCGTTTTCGGCGAGATATCTGAAGCCCGTTTCGATCGATTCGGTATCGGTGCCCACGACGATGTAATTGTGCGCGTCGTGCGCGACGGAAGAGGCGAGCGCGCCTTTCTTAAGCCCGAATCCTTGGGCGAAGCCGATTGCGACACGCCCGCTGCATGTGTTCTTGTCGGCGACGACGAGCTGCGCAAGGTCGCGGTTGGGGTCGGGGACGGCGTAGCCGTCTACGACCTTGGCTTGGTGTTCGGCGTAATCCGTGGTGACTTTCCCCGGTTGGACGATGATGACACGCACAAAGGCGTTTTCGGAAGCCTGTACGACGAGCTGCTCTCGCGATGGGGCTTCGAAACCG
Source organism: Synergistaceae bacterium (assembly GCA_031547985.1). GTDB lineage: Bacteria > Synergistota > Synergistia > Synergistales > Synergistaceae > JAVBRL01. The sequence goes on along the minus strand of JAVBRL010000079.1, from coordinate 1,592 downwards.
CGGTTTGAAACGGGTGCCTCGCCAAGGATGGGTGGAAAATCGAAGAGCGGTTTGCCGTTTTCGGCCACCAATTTGCCGCGCTTCCAGACTTTTTGGACGTGGCACTGTTCGATCGAATCAACCATGACGACGTCCGCGAGGTAGCCCGGAGCGATCGCGCCTCGATCCCAGAGGCGAAAGTACTGACTTGGGTTGAGTGTGACCATGGAGAGTGCTCTGAACGGGGGAATTTTGTTCTTGATCAACGCCCGGAGCTTGCGATCCATGTGTCCCATTTCGAGGAGATAGCGGGCGGTGAGGTCGTCGCTAACGGCCATGCAACGCGTGAAAGCCCACTCTTTGCTCCTTAAGAGCTCGATGACGTCGTCGAGATTGCGTTCTGTCGCGCCCTCGCGAATCATCACCCACATGCCGCGGCGGGCTTTTTCGAGCGCTTCTGCGGCAGAGTTGTTCTCGTGGTCCGAATTGCATTCGGTAAGCAGATAGGCGTTGAGGTCGCGGCCGGATACGCCCGGTGCGTGTCCCGTGCGGACGCGATAGCCTGAAGCGAGCACGCGTGACCAGACTTCCGGGGTGCCTGCGATGACGCCCGGGTAGTTCATCATCTCTCCCAGGTGGTTGCCCCACCCCCTTCGGAAAGCTTGCTCGATATGGGTGGCGTCGATGATTTCGAAAGGTGTCTCGAACTCTGAAGCGGGCACGCACGAGGGGACGGCGAGCAGAATGTCCAGCGGGAGCATTCGCGCTTCCTGCGCCATGAACTCGAGTCCCTTCATGCCGCATGTATTCACGATCTCATGCGGGTCCGCCATGACGGCGGTGGTTCCCAGAGGGACGACGGCCGATGCGAACGTGCTTGGGGTCAGCATCGTGCTTTCGATATGCACATGTCCGTCGATCATGCCCGGAATCAGGACGGTTCCTCGTGCGTCTACAACCTCATGCCCCTCATATCCGTGCCCGATGCCGACAATGCGGCCGGAGGCGATCGCCAGGTCCATTTCCTCATATAGGTGGGTGAAGACGTTCGCGATACGTGCGCCGCGAATCACGAGATCCGACGGCCGCCGTTTGCGGGCCATTGGAAGCAGTTCTTTCACGCGAAAAATACCCCCTCTCCTAAAGGAAGGCACACGACTTCCTGCGAAGATCAAGTGATACGGTTGTCGTGGCATGGTTTCTTACGGGGTCATTATAGTCGATCGTGCGCGGAAATCGGCTGTGGAGCGGGTAAAGGGGGTGGAAAAAATTCTTCGAGTTTTTTTGAAAACGGGGGTTGACGTCCGCATGCAAGACGCGTATACTACCGCCTGTTGTGCTTTTTTCAAGCGCACGAAGCGCACCATGACAGGCGAATAGGGGAAAGAGAGAATCGAGGTTTGAGGGATGCGGACGGCGACGTTTGCGTTCTTGTAAGACAACCGGAGATGAACGAGTTTTGAGTAAAAAGGGTAATAACTCTTTTAAGGAATATCATGGAGAGTTTGATCCTGGCTCAGGACGAACGCTGGCGGCGTGCTTAACACATGCAAGTCGAACGGGGATATATGGGAGCTTGCTTTTGTATATCTTAGTGGCGAACGGGTGAGTAA
>JAVBRL010000162.1:0-3979 GCA_031547985.1 Synergistaceae bacterium | reverse complement strand
CGTCGCCAGCATCGGGTGAAGCGCCTTATCGTCCAAATCCGTCATCCATTTTTCTCCAATTTCTCCAAGCCATTAAGCCAATTCAGTTCAAAAGCATCGCAAGCTTAACAAGAGATCGCGAATTTTAAAACAGCGCTTTTTACGAAGAGGCACGCGATTCAACCACTCAACATAAAACAGCCGGAAGCACGAGGCTTCCGGCTGTTTTATGTGTTTGCGAACGTGTTCAGCAGGTCCTAATATGAGAAAAAACTCCGGCGCGTCAGTCCTCCGGTTCCAGAAGGCCGTAGCCGCCTTCGCGCCGGCGGTAGACCACGTTGATGCCTCCAGTGACGTCGCTGCGGAACAAATAGAAATTGTGCCCCAGCAGGTCCATCTGCATGGCCGCCTCAGTGGGGGTCATGACGCCCACGACAAAGCGCTTTGTTTTGACGATCTGCGCAGGTTCGCTCTCGACCTGCGGCTCGTGCCCCAACTCCGGATCGATCGGTTCGATGTCGAACGAGAAATCGTGGTGACTTTTGGCAAGTGTGCGGTCCTTCACGTAGCTCTTGTGCCGCTTGATCTGGCGTTCGATATTTTTGAGAGCTTTGTCGAACGCTTTGCGGGGATCCGGCGAATAGTCCTCCCCCCGCATGACGAGCCCGTTGACGGTCGAGGTGATCTCCACGATGTGCATCCCGCGGCTGAAACTCAACACGATGTGCGTGTTCGTTATTCTATCGAAAAACTTTTCCAGCTTGCTCAACTTCTTTTCCATGTGGTCCTTCAAAGCGTCGTCGAGCGTCACATTACGGGTCACAAAACGAATCTCCATCTCCCATCATCCCTCCATCATGTACGTTGTGATGTGCTCACGGTGACGATGTTGCTCCGCCGCTTTTATGATATTCTAGCATCTGCGGAGCAACAATAAAGCACCATTTCAAAAAAACAATCAAAGGTGAGGGATCTTCGATGAAGTTATCGCAGCACGCCAAGAACATCACGCCGTCCGCGACGCTCGCCGTGGGCAACAAGGCAAAGATCATGAAGCGCGAGGGCAAGCCGGTTATCTCGTTCGGCGCGGGAGAGCCCGATTTCAACTCTCCTCCGTCGGCCATCCAAGCCGCCGAGGAAGCCATCCGCAAAGGTGAAACGCACTACACGCCGAACCCTGGAATCCCCGAGCTGCGTGAGGCCGTCTGCGACTACTACAAACGGCACTTCAACCTGACGTACAAACCCGAGCAGACACTCGTGGCCACGGGAGCCAAGCCGCTGGTCTACGAAGCGCTCGTCTCGCTCGTCGACCCCGGCGACGAAGTACTGCTCTGCGCGCCCGCATGGGTGAGCTACGTCGAGCAGATCCGCCTGTGCGACGGCGTAGAGGCCCTCGTCGATACGGCCGACACCGGCTTCGTGCCCACCGAAGAAGCGTTCGCGAAAAAAATCACCCCCAAGACCGTCGGCATGCTCCTGAATACGCCGTCGAACCCCACCGGGGCCGTCTACTCCGAAGCGACGCTAAAGACGATCGCCGACCTCGCGCGCAAACACAACCTCTGGATCATCTTCGACGAGATCTACGAGCGTCTCGTCTACGGCGACGCCAAACACCTCAACATCCTGCAGGTCGCGCCCGACATCGCCGACCGCGTCGTGATCATCAACGGCGTCAGCAAGGCGTTCGCCATGACGGGGTGGCGTATTGGCTACGCGCTGGGCCCCACGGACGTCATCAAAGCGATGTCCGAAGTCCAGGGACACCTCACATCGAACGCGGCTTCGATCTCACAGTACGCCGCGCTCGGAGCCTTGCGGGGAGCGGAGGCCGATGTCGAGACAATGCGCCAAGCGTTCGAGAAACGCTGCGCCGCGATGGATACCCTGCTCGCCAAGGTCCCGGGGGTGCGCTTCGCCAAGCCGCAAGGAGCGTTTTACGCCTTCGTCGACGTCTCGCAGACGAAACTGCCCGACGACGTGGCGTTCTGTACGCGCCTGCTGGAGGAAAAATACGTCGCGGCCGTCCCGGGACGCGCGTTTTTCGCCCCCGGCTACGTGCGCTTCTCGTACGCCAACTCCTTAGCGGAGATCGAAGAGGGCATGAAGCGCCTCAAGGAGTTCGTCGAAAGCCTGTAAACGAAGGGGCGACTGCATGAGCAAAGATCACGACTGGCCGGGTTACATCAAAGAGCATTTTCCCGAGATCCCCTTCTGGCGTTTTTTAAACGCGGAAGTGGTGGAAACGGCTCGTGGCTACGGGAAACTGCGTCTCCCCACAAAACGCGAATACGGCAACGACTACGGCATCCTGCACGGCGCGCTCACGGCCGCGGCCGTCGACATGGCGGCTGGACTGTGCCTGCGCACGCTGGGGGTCCGCACGGTCACCGTGGAGACGCAGACCACGTATTTCGCCGGCGCCGCCTTGGGCGAGGACCTCTTCGCCGAGGGGCGATGCACGCGCGAGGGACGCAGCCTGCTGCACGCGGCCGTGGAGGTCAAAAGCCCGGACGGAAAACTCCTGGCGACCGGCAAAGCGATCTATTTCGTATTGGGCGAGGATTTCGTACAGGAACCTGCTTGAAAACAACCCTCCGCTCCCTTGCAAATGGCTTGCGGTTGTGCTCCAATGTAATCGCAGCGAGCGGATTTGAAAATTGCGGTGGTTGAGTGAGAGGAAATGGGTCCGTCGCCAGTCCCAGTAGTTATCGGTCCCTTGTTGTCGGTCTAAAAAAGACGCGTTGCACCTTTCGACCCAGCATTGCGCGACGGAGACTTTTGAAAAATTTAAAGTTCCTTCACAAAAACCGGCGGTTATCCGCCGGTTTTTGTTTATTACCCGTCCCCTTTCGACGCGCGCAACTGCCCGCACGCCGCCAGAATATCCGCCCCGCGCTCAGAGCGCAGCTCCGTCTCGAAACCGGCCGAAACGAGCACCTTCTGGAATTCCAGCACCGCCTGCGCACCCGAACGCTCGAAACGCCCGACGGGGTTCGCGGGAATCAGATTCACGTAACAGTGCAGGCCTCGCAGCCGCCGCACAAGCGCGCGCGCATCCTCAATGGAATCGTTGATCCCCCCCAAGAGCGTGTCCTCGATCGAGATGCGGTCCTGCGTCGCTCGCTGGTACTCATGCAGCGCCTCGAAAAGCTCCGCCAACGGGTACGTGTGGTTCACCGGCATGAAGCGGTCGCGCGCCTCGTCCGTGGCAAAATGCAACGACACGGCAAGCCGCACACCCAACCCCGACGCCGCCAGCTCTTGGATCCCCGGGACAACGCCCGCCGTCGAGATCGTGATGTGCCGGATGCCCAGATTGCGCATCTTGGGGGCGTTCAGCATGCGCACGGCCTTGAGCACGGCCTCCGTGTTCAAAAACGGCTCCCCCATCCCCATCATCACGAGGTTTTGGATCTCCCGCCCACGCACGTGTTCCATGGCCAAAAACTGCGCCGCGATCTCCCCCGCCGTCAGGTTGCGCGCGAATCCTCCCTGGCCGGTCGCGCAGAACGCGCAGTCGAGCGGACAACCGGCTTGCGTGGAAACACACGCCGTCGAGTGCGTCTTCTGCTTGATGAAAACCGATTCGACACACTCGCCGTCGCCAAAGCGCCACAAATATTTGCGCACATCGTCCACACGCGATTTTTTTTCGTCCGCGCACGCTGGCAACGCAATATCCACGCGCTCGGAAAGCTTCGCGCGCAGCTCTTTTGAAAAATCGGTCATCTCCTCGAAATCGTAAACGCGTTTTTGCCACAGCCAACGGCACAACTGCTCGGCACGAAAACGCGGCTCGCCAAGTTCCTCCTTAAACCACTCCACCCATTGCGCGACATCCTGTTCAAAAGCTTTTATCTTCTCCATGCGCCTATTATAGGAGTAAAATGCATCCATGGCGAAGGATAAAGTCAACTGCGAGCGGGGGGCCGCGCCCCCCGCACCCCGCATTCAAAAAAATAATAAAAAGAAAAGGGGTCCAGGGGGCGCTGCC
>JAVBRL010000082.1:0-19358 GCA_031547985.1 Synergistaceae bacterium | reverse complement strand
TACTTCTTTGAAAAATTCGGGTGTGCATGTGTCGACCTGCCCCGGATAGAGCGCGATGTTCAGGCGGCCGTCAAAGGCGCCATTATATTTCTCGAACGTGTTCACCGTGTTTTGCAGGCGGTCGTAGGCTTTTTTCTCGTCCCATGTGTAGATGACTTCATGCCCGTTTTTCGTGCTCCAGGTCGCGCAGACGGACGAAGGCCCCATATAGGCGCGAATGCCGGACTGCCCGACGATCTGGATCATCTCCTCGGAACCGAGCCCCATGTCAAAAACGGTCGTCGAGCCTTTCTTGAGCATCTCGGCGATCGCGAACCGGAAGAGGCGCGGCTGCTCCTCCGGCGGCAGCGCGCGAATCTGCAGATAGTCGTACAGGCCCGACATGTAGAAGTTGGGGTTCGCGCGGTCCTCCAGGAAGCCCTTTTCGACGGGGCTGCCGTAGATATGGCAGTGAACGTTCACCAGGCCCGGGATCACCAGGCCGTCACGCGCATCCACGACCACGTCGGCGGAACCGGTGTAGTTCTTTCCCACATAGACGATCTCGTTTCCGCGAAACGCGACAACCCCGTTTTTCACGAGGACGTGCTGTTTCCCATCGTACGCGACCACATAGGACGTGTTTTTGATCAAGGTCGTTCCGTTCGAAGCAGAATGCATTTCATGCACACCTCCTTTTGAAACCTTCTTTGGAAATTTTTAAAATGACGACGCTCTTCCGTACCCATTTTCACTTCTACCGCGATCGACCACCTCGCTTCGCGCCTTTTAAGCGTTCGGTATATTTATCCTTCGACAACAGGGAAGCTCATCGGTGCGATTTCCAGATGCGTCTTGCCGGCGTACTGCTTTTCGTGCACGCGCGCGTACATCTTCTCGGCGGAAGCCTGCATGTCGCGCCTCAGGACATGCTCATCCGCCACGCTCGTGAGTTTGCCGCGCTCGACGCGAAGTTCCCCGTCGACGTAGATCCGTTCGAAATTGGAGCTCATGCCCGAATAGACGAGCGCCTTGATCGGGTCGCGCAACGGGCGCATCTCGTTGTTGTCCGTGTCGACTAAGATCAAGTCGGCCTTCGCCCCGGGGGCGATCCGGCCCAGGTCCGGCCTTCCCAGCGCCTTCGCCCCGCCGAGCGTCGCGGCGTTGAAGACCGTCGCCGCCGTCGCCACGGTGGCGTTTTTATGCGCTATCTTGCCGCAGATCGCGGCCATCTTCATCTCCTCGAGCATGTTCTGCGGCGTCGTGTCCGTTCCCAACCCCAGGTTGATCCCCAGCGCCCGGTAACGGTCGATCGACTCCATGATCGATCCGTCCTTGCAGAAGACCCACGGGCAGTGAGCCACGTGCGTGCCCGTGCGCGCGATCAGTTCGAGCTCCCCTTCGAGCTGGAAGGCGTTGACCGTGTGCCCACTCGGATAAATGTAGTGCCCATAGATCACGTCGGGGCCACTGAGTCCACAGGAATCCAAAAACGCCGCCGGGGTCATCCCGTACCGCTCGACGATCTGTTGGTACTCAATGATCGTCTGGGCGGCATGCACTTGGATCGGCGTCTTCAGCTTGTCGGCCGTCTTACGGACTTCTTTGAAGAACGCGGGCGTGCACGTGTCGACCTGCCCCGGGTAAAGCGCGATGCGAATGCGGTCGTTCGAAGAACCGTTGTACTTCTCGAACATATTCACCGCGTTTTCAAGGCGGTCGTAGCCGCGCTTTTCATCCCAGTTGTACTTCACGGAGTATCCCGTGTCCGTGCTCCAGCTCGCGCAGATGGCAGAAGGCCCAATGTAGGCGCGGATACCCGTCTTCGCGACGACCTCGATCATCTCCTCCGACCCCAGCCCCATGTCGAAGACCGTGGTCGATCCTTTACGCAGCGCCTCGTTTGTAGAGAAAGCCATGAAGCGCGGCTGCTCCTCGGGGGGGACGGTACGGATCTGCAGCGAGTCGTAAAGCCCCGACATATAGAGGCTCAGGTTCGACGTATCCTCGAAAAAACCGCGCTCCAGCGGGCTGCCGTAAAGATGGCAGTGGATGTTCACAAATCCGGGGATCAAAAGACCGTCTTTCGCGTCGATGACCTCGTCGACCGGTTTTTCGTACTTTTCGCCCGCTTTGCCCACATAGACGATTTCGTTTCCCGTAAATACGACCGAGCCGTTTTTGAGCAGCACATGCTGCGTGCCGTCGTAAGCGACGACGTAGGACGTGTTTTTGATCAGCGTCGTTTTCCCTTTCATCGGATCCGCTACCCCCTTTTTTTAAGAAACTCGTACACCAAAGTCGCCGCCCGCGCGATATCTCCGAGCTCGGCGTATTCGCCCGCGTTGTGGCTCACGCCATCTTTGCACGGGATAAACACCATCGCCGAAGGAACGATATCCGCCGTCACCATCGCGTCATGCCCCGCGCCGCTGTGCATCACCAAGTATTCACAACCCTGTTCCGAGGCCGTCTGCGCGAGGCCGCGGCACAACGCCTCGTCGAGCTCGACCGGCGGATGGTACGAGATTGTCTCGATCCCGCACCTGAGCTTGCGCCTCCGCGCGATCCGGCGTGCGCGGTTTTGGATTTCCACGACCGTCCGCACGATCGCGTTCTTGTCAACTCCCCGCACGTCAACTCGCAGCTCCGCCGCGCCGGGGACCACGTTGAGCGTGTTGGGCTCGTTGCGCAGCACGCCGACCGTGGCCACGGTCGGAAAGTTTTCGTTCGAGCGCCCCGCGGCTTCGACCGCCAAGACCACCTCCGCCGCCCCACAGAGCGCGTCGCGACGAAGCAGCATCGGCGTCGCTCCGGAGTGGTCCTGGCGTCCGGCGAGCGAGATGCGAAAGCGATGCGGCCCCGCGATCGCCGTCACGATACCGATCTTTTTGTAGTATTCCTCGAGCACGCGCCCCTGTTCGATGTGCACCTCAATATAGTCGGCGTAGCGCGACGCGAACATTCCCTTCGGTTCCGGATCCGCCACGGTGTCCCATGCCCCGCGCGCGGCCAGTACGTCATACAGGCGTTCGCCATCGGCATTTTTCAGCCGCTTCAGTGCCGCATCGTCGAGCAGCCCCAGCATGAGCGCACTGCCGACCGAAGCCTGGTCGAACGCGCTCGACTCCTCACAGCGAAACCCCACGGTCTCGATCGGCAGAGCGACCCCTTCTTCCTGACAAAGATGCATCACGAGCAATCCCGCGAGGACGCCCACGACTCCGTCGTAGCGCCCTCCCTGCGGAACGGAGTCGAGATGCGACCCCATCAGGTGCACTCCCTCCGTCGCCCCGTCCGGAAACGACACGAACGTATTCCCGAAACGGTCGGTGCGCGTGCAAAGCCCCAAGCTCGCGGCGAAAGCGCAAAGCGCCTCGTGCATCCGGTCCTCTTGGGCACTGTATCCCAGGCGCGTCACTCCCCCAGAGGAGTCCGCGCCAATGTCATAGAGCCGGTTGAACCACGTTTCGAGCAGACTGACGATCAAACGTTCGCCCCGTCCACCTTGATGATGCGTCCGTAGCCGCCCGGAGCCGTGATCTTGCCGCCGTCGAAGACCACCGTGCCGCGCACGATCGTCTTTTCCGGTTTGCCCCACACGGGCCAGCCATCGAACGCAACGCCGCAATCGCGGCAGTTCGAAAACGACTCCTCTTTATGCAGCGTGCCGCGTTTTTCGGGATCGATCACGACGAAGTCGGCGTCGCCGCCGAGGCGAATCGCTCCCTTTCGCGGATAGAGCCCGAAGCTGCGCGCCGGATTCGTGCAAAGCAGCTCGACCATGCGCGCCAACGACAGTTTGCCTTCCTTGACGGCCGTGAACATCAGCGGCAGCCGCAGGGACAGCCCCGGCATCCCCGACGGAGGCGCGAAGATATCGTCCGGCGCGCGCGTCTTTTCGGCGTACGTGTACGGCGCGTGGTCGCTCGAGACGAAATCGATCGCGCCGTTTCGAATGTAGTCCCACATCTTGGCGCGCTCCGCCTCGCTTCGCACGGGCGGGTTGCACTTGGCCAGCGCCCCGAACTTCTCGAGCGCGTCGGTGTTCAAGAAAAGATACTGGTGGCACGTCTCGGCCAGCACGTCCACGCCGTGCGCGCGCGACTCGATCACCATGTCGACGGCGCGCGGGGTCGTGATGTGGCAAATCTCCACCTTCATCCCCGTCGCCTCGGCGAAGTGAAGCACTTTCGACGTCGTTTCGATTTCCGCCACCGGCGGCCGCGAACGCTCGTGATAAATCGGAGAGGTTTTTCCCTCCGCGCGCAGCCGCGCGATGTTCGCCTTGATCATGTCGTTGTTCTCGCAGTGGAAAAGGCCGCGCAGGCCCGTCTTCGCCAGCTCCGTCATCACGCGGTACAGGTCGGCCGTATCGGGCGCCGTCAGCCCCGCGAACTCGGCGTCGCGGCCCGGAGGCGCCGCGTGCAAAAATGTCTTGAAGCCGACGATCCCCGATCGCGCACACTCGACGATGTGGTCGACCTGATCGATCCCCGCCGCCCCCAAAAAGGCGACGTCGACCACGATCTGAGGCGCGGCGTGCTCCATGCGGTTTTTCACGATCTCGGACGAATAGGGCGGCGGACACGCGAGCGGCTGCTCGATAAACGTCGTCACACCCCCGCACGCCGCGTCCTGCGAGCCCGACGCGAACGTCTCGCGCTCCACAAAACCCGGCCCGCGCACGTGCACGTGAGGGTCGATCGTCCCGGGGAGCAGCCATTTTCCCTCGAGGTCGAGCGTTTTAGCTCCTTCGAGATCTTCGGACGACAGCGTCGCGACGACGCCTTTACGTACTCCGACCGAGCAGCGGCGCAATTCCCCATCGATAAACATGGCGGCGTTTTTAAGAACGAGATCCTCCATCTGCGATCAGCTCCTTCAAAAGTTCAAAAAAATTCAAATCCTTTTTCGCAGGGAGCTCGCTCCCTGCACCCTGTTCATAAAATCTAAAAATTTTATGCGATCAGCTCCGCGATCACTCGCGCCGTCGCCCCCAGCGCCGTGAGAACAGGACGATTCGTATGACGCGAAAGCGCTTCGCGCATCCAATGCGAAAAACCCATGCAATCCATGACGTAAAGATCGGCCCCCCACGCGACAAAACGCTCCGCCGCGCGGATGATCGCGTTTTCCGTATCCTCGTAGGGCGAGGCGTGCAACACGCACAGGTCGTTCGAAACATGGCGCCATTTTTGCGTGGCGGGTTCGACCTGCTCGGGCGTCGGCATCAGCACGCCCAGGCGGGCTCCGGTTCCCACGGCCTGGACGACGCGGTAGAGAACCTCCGACGGATAGAGCAGCAGTCCCCCGCGCGCCACGACGTCGGGGAAGGCGCACGAACACATAAGCGCCGCCACGGGAACGCCCGCCTTGAAATGCGCGTCGATCTTCTCCTGCAGCAAAGGCGCCACGCGCTCGCGGGAAATTTTCACCTGCGTGCCGTCGCGAAGACGCGAGACAAGCACGTACTCCCCAGGGTGCGGCTCGAGTTCGCGAATGCGTTCGCCCGACAGGTCGTCGAGCGCGCCCGACTCGACAACGTCCACGCCCGCACCCCAGATACGGTCGAGGTCCGGCTTCAGGTCGATTCGGGGTGATTGGCCGATCGTGACGACGGCGACTTGCATGGCTGTTTCCTCCTTTATGAGAACGCGGGCGTCCGGTACGTCAGTTTTTCCGCGATACGCGAGGCGGCGCGGATGACCCGCGGCGTGATCCGCTCCATCGCCGCACGGTCGAACGACGACGTGACGCCGCCGACACTCAGGGCAAGCGATACTTTTTTCTCGCCTTGCGCGTTTCGCGCAAGCGATATCGGGGCCGCGACCGCCGCTTCGTTCTCGCGGTGCTCTTCGTAACTCGTCGAATAACCCCGTTCGCGGATCACGCGATATTCGTCGACGAGCGCGTCGACGTCCGTGACCGTCCATTTCGTGAAACGTTTGAGCGGGGAAGTCTTTTGCAGCAGCTCCCTCACGTACTCCGCGTCCATGTACGCGGCCAGGCATTTGCCGATCGCGCTCGCATGCAGCGGATACCCCACGCCAAGCGAGAGGCCGAGGTGCGAATAGGCGCTGCTCACGAGCCGGTACGCGAGAAACGGAGTATCCCCCTCCAAAATACCGATCGAGACCGTTTCCTTGCTCTCGTCGAGCAACTCCTTAAGGACGCCTTCCGCGACGTCCCAGATCCCCAAGCGGTTGCTGAACTCGTTGCCCAGGCGATAGAGGGCGACGCCGAGCCGATACTGCTTGCTCCCGGGGTCTTGGTGCAGAAAATTGCCCTCTTTGAGGGTATTCAGGATTTTATAGGCCCCGCTGCGGCTCATCCGCAACTCTTTGCTGAGCGCGGCCAGCGTCATGGAGTAGGGGGGAAGGGAAAGGCGTTTTAAGATCCAGACAACCTTCTCGATACTGTTCATCGCAACCACCGTGTTCTCTATTAGGAAATGGTGTTCGATATTAATACACGCGTAGAGCATACTCCTGCTTCTTTGGTTTCGTCAAGCCTTTAAATAAGTAGAAAAATAAATTTTTGCGACGAAGACAACACCACCCTCCGCTTTGCCTCGATGAACCGCAAAACGATAACAGAGGGGAGATTTTTCCAGAAACCATTCAATAATCATTCTTATCTATTGACACCCCTTGCAAGATAAATTATCCTTATATATGCTAATCCATATTAGCTTTCTTGAAAGAGGGGGATCTTTCATGCCACGCACGACATCGACCCGAAAGAAAATATTCCTTGCCGCCATCGACTGTTTTTCGCAGAGAAATTACAAAAAGTGCACGATGCAGGAGATCGCCGACCACGTCGACATCAAAGCCGCCAGCATCTACCGGCATTTTCGCGGCAAAGACGAAATCTTGGACGAAATCTTCGAGTATTACAAGATCAACTTCAACAAATACAGGAGCTCGATCGACGACGTCCTCGCGACGGCCGCCACCAAACCGATGGACCAGGTGCTGCCGATGCTGTTTTACACGTTCGGCACGGAGGAGGAGCGTGAAATCATGATCAAGATCACGCGCATCATCATGGATCTCCGATTCGAAGAGGACAAAGCGCAAAAACTCTTCAAGACGACGTTTATCGACGAACCCACCCAATACCTCCACACCGCTTTCGAGGCCCTCATCGCCTCGGGAAAAATAAAACCGTTCGACTACGAAGCGTTTTCGTTTCAGATTCTCGCTTTCGGCCATATGCTACACGTCATTAGCTTATTGGATGGCGTCAAACTGAAAACCGTGGAGAAAATGTTCTACACCGGAATCGAGCAATTCGCACGCGGCCTCACAAACGCGGAACTTTTGGAGACGTAAAGCACCAAGGAAGGCCTTTCGGCCTGGGCCTTCCGGCAAGGAGGGATCAGCCATGCTCGCCAATATAAAAAACATCGCGAACAGATTCCCGCGAAATACTATTTATTGGGCTGCCATCGTCTTCAGCATCGCCTTCATGGCTTCCGGCGTCTCATTTATACGTTACGCCGGAGCGCTGGGGCAAAAAAAGACGATCGAATACATTCGAAACGCCACGTTGCAAACCCGTTTCGCCGTCGACGAATACATCCGGGAACAAGGCCAAACACTCCGGGCCGCCACCTCTCTGATCAAGGACAGGGATATCCTGCTGAACGAATCGCTTATAAGGATGTTTTCCGATGCGCTTCTTGAAACCGAAACCTATTTGTCCATCGGGCTTGTGGACAGCGAGGGGCAGGCCCTATGGATCGACATGGTCGACGACGAAGTCCACCGCATGGACCTCTCGCGCAATCCATTGGTCCAGCAAGTGCTTCAAGGGCAAGACCTCGTCTCGGAATTCCAATTTGACTTATTCCACGGGATCAACGCCAACTTCTTCATCATCCCCATTCGCGCCGGCGACACGGTGCGAGGCGCTTGTTTCGCTTCCATCTCCGAGGACAGATTGCGCAACGTCATCGACCACGCCCTCCTTGCGGGCAAAGGGCTCGCTCATATCATCGACCGCGAGGGAACCTACATCCTCCGCTCCCACAACCCGCTACGGCTCGACAGCAAAAACGGCATTTTCGGCATACACCCTCCGCTTGACGCGGCAACGGTTCGACGGGTTCTGCAGGATCTGGCCGAAGGAAAAAGCGGATACCTCACACGTGATTCCTATGGGGAAAACCGTATCGCCGCTTATGCGCCGCTCGAGATGAACGATTGGTACGTCTTTTACGCCGTACCCGAAAACCTGGTCAACTCGGGGCTCAAGTTCGTCACAAACGGCACCGTCGCTCTCTTCACTCTTTCGATGGCTCTTTTTGTGACGTTCGTCATCCTCATCTGGGAGGTCAACGAGAAAGGGCGCAAAAAGCTAGAGGTACTCGCGTTCAAAGATCCCCTGACCGGCCAGCGCAACCGGCGGAAATTCGTGATCGACGCGGAGAAATTATTGAAAAAGCACCCCCGCGCGAATTACTCCCTGTGCTACTCGGACATCAAGGATTTCAAATACGTCAACGACCTGTTCGGCCGCAATATGGGCGACCGTTTGCTGCGCTACTGGGCAAACCACCTGGCCGCGAACACGCGGGAGGAAGAAGCCTTCGGACGCCTGGCCTCCGACATTTTCGTGACGTTGAGCGCCCGCACGGATATACAGGAGATAGCCGGCCTCTTCAAACAGACGACGGAACATCTCTGCTCGTTTCCAGCGCTTGCCGCCTACGGCTATAAAGTGGACCTTCGCGGCGGCGTCTACATCGTCAACGATAAAGACGGAGAACTCTCCGTGAACGACATGATCGACCGGGCAAGCGCGGCTCAAAAGTCCATCAAGGAACACAACGATCGTAAACTCGCATTTTATTCGAACGAATTACGTGAACGTAAGCTCTGGGAGACGGAAGTGGAGTCCAAAATGCGGGCGGCTCTAGAAAATGAAGAGTTCGAAATCTACCTGCAGCCCAAAGTGGACATCCAAAACGGCAACCGCATCATGGGCATGGAGGCACTTGTGCGCTGGCTCCACCCAGGGGAAGGGCTCGTCTCTCCTGCGAAATTCATCCCCCTGTTCGAAAAAAACGGCTTCATCGTTGAGCTGGACAGGTACGTGCTTGAAAAAGCATGCGAGGCGTACGAAAAATGTTTGCAGAGCGAGGGATGGTCCCAGCTCGTCCTGTCGGTCAACGTCTCCAGGCTGGGGCTCTTCCACCCGGATTTCATCGAGGCCTATACAGCCATAAAGGAAAAATACGGAATTCCCGACGGGCACATCGAGCTGGAGTTCACGGAAAGCCTCGTCTTCGAAGGCGATTCTCTGTTTCAGTCCACCATCGCTGAGCTCCAGCACCGGGGCTTTCTATGTTCGCTCGACGATTTCGGGGCGGGCTACTCCTCGCTCAACGTTCTCAAAGCGCTTAAAGTCGACGTGCTCAAGCTTGACAGGCTGTTTTTCCGCTACGGAGAGGACGCCGATCGCGGACGCGAGCTCGTGAGGAACATCATCTCCATGGCGAAGGCGCTCCACATGAAAACCGTGGCCGAGGGCATCGACGAGCCAAGTCACGTGGAACACCTGCGCGAGATGGGGTGCGACGCCGTGCAAGGGTACGTGTTCGCCAAACCAATGACAATCGCGGATTTTATGCGGTTTGTCAAAGAAAAGGAGTACGGCATCCACGACAGGGGGGATATCGAACTCAGTGCATAACGCCTGATGGGGTGGCTGTTTTAGCAGTAAACATCGGCGTCTGCCCAGATATGCTCGAGTTCGTCAAGGCGCTTCAAAGCCTTGGGACCCAGTTGATCGGCCACTTCGACAAGGATCGCGTTCGCCATCGCGAGCGGGATCATGAGCGAGTCGATATGCGCGACATGGACGTTCGGAGCGATCACCGACATCTCCGCCGCTTCGGCAAGCGGGCTCGACTTGCAATCCGTAATCGCCGCGGTCCGAAACCCCATACGACTCGCCATGCGGATGCACTCGAGCGTCGCGCGCGTGTAACGCGGGAAGCTGACGCCGATCACCAGGCTGTCCCTCGGAGCCGAGACGAGGTAGCTCTCCAGGTAATCCCTCTCGGGGGTGTAAACGTTCGGCAAAAACCACGAGAGGTAGTACTGCAGGTAGATCGCGAGGCTCCGAGCGCTTCTCAGGCCGACGATATAGACTCCCTGCGAAGCGCAGATACGCGAAGCCAGCTCTCGAATTTCACTGTCGTCGGTCTGCTCGAGCATCGACGCGGCCTTTTCCATCTCCGCCCCGATGACATCGGCGAGCAGGTTTCCCTGGTGCACGCGCAAACGGTGTTTCTTCAAACGGCCGAATGTCGAAAGCTGGTCCTTGGCTTCGACCTGCAACGCTTCCTTGAACTCCGGGAAACCCCGAAAACCCAACGTGAACGCAAGCCGGATCACGGTCGCTTCGCTCGTCTTCGAACGCTCCCCAAGCTGCTGCGACGTCATGAAAATCGACTCCGACGGGTTGTCCAACATATAGCGCGCGACCTTCTTCTGCGCTCTGGGAAGTTCGTCCAGGCGTTTTTTCATCACGTCCCACATCATCTGCAACCGCCTCCTCCCGGTGATCATTCCCCGATCCGTCGTGTTGACAACGATCTTGCGATGCAGTATAACATTTGAAGGAAATACTTCACAATCTCATTTCGATTTCAATACAATGCCCTTTTTTAGTTTTTGAAAAAACGTGGCCCAATTTGTCATTCCATCAGGAAATTTCTAAAAAGCAGCAATTTTTTCACAAATGGTCCTCTTAGACTTCTAAGGCTACATGGAGCAATCCGCATCTTCGTTGATTGAAGAATATTCTTCAAAATAAAAATATCACACGCACACGAAGGAGGGTTTTCATGATGGCTTTACACGCTTTTCCTCGTAATTTCAAAACAAATTATCTCAAAGCTTCACGCGGAGAAGGAATCTACATCTATGACATTGACGGTAAGCCTTATATCGACGGCTGCTCGGGCGCGCTCGTCTCGAACCTCGGACACAGTGTCCCCGAAATCATCGACGCGGTCACCGAGCAGTTCCGCAAGATCGAGTTCGCCCATCCTTCGCGCTGGTCCTGCGCGATTGTCGAAGAAGCCGCCGCGGCCGTCGCCGATCTCGCCCCGGGAACGCTGGGCAGCGTCTGGTTCGTGAGCGGAGGCAGCGAGGCCGTCGAGTCGGCGATCAAACTGGCGCGGCAGTATTATTACGAGCGCGATGGAGCGGCCACGAGCAAACACGTGACGATCGGGCGCTGGAACTCCTACCACGGAAGCACGCTCGGCACGATGGGCGTCGCCGGTTCCATGCCACGGCGCAGGATATTCTTTCCCATGTTCGCCGAGTCTCCCAAAATCGCGGCGTCTTACTGCTATCGTTGCCCATTCGGGCTCGACTATCCCTCGTGCGGCATCCGTTGCGCACATCAACTCGAATCGGAAATCCGCCGGATCGGGCCGCAGTACGTCACCTCGTTCATCGCCGAGCCGCTCGTGGGGTCGACCGTGGGCGCCCTCGTCCCGCCGGACGAATACTGGCCGATCATCCGCGAGATCTGCGACAAATACGACATCCTTCTGATCGCCGACGAAGTCATGACGGGTTGCGGGCGCACGGGGAAAAACTTCGCCCTCGACCATTGGAACGTCGTCCCCGATATCATCGCCACGGCGAAAGGGCTCGCTGCGGGCTTCATCCCCACAGGCGGCATCATCGCCGCAGACGCGATCGTCGAGCAGATCAAAAAAGGCAGTGGAGCGTTCATGCACGGACACACCTACAACGGAAACCCCGTGAGCGCGGCTGCCGTTGTTGCCGTGATGAAATATATGAGAGAACATAGCGTTATCGAAAACACGCGGAAGGTCGGCGAATTCCTCGGCAAGGGGTTGAAAAAAATCGAACAGGAGTGCCCGATCGTCGGCCAGGCTCGCGGCAAGGGGCTCATGTGGGGGATCGAAATCGTCAAGGACAAAAAAACCAAGGAACCGTTCGCCAAAAACGTGGGCGCCGCGGGAGTCGCCACAGCGTCGTGCATCGACCAGGGGCTCATTATTTACCCCGGCAGCGGCATGATCGACGGGCTCGAAGGAGATAATTTCCTGATCGCCCCACCGCTCGTGACGACCGAAAAACAGGCGGCGGACATCCTCGAAAAGCTCGCCGCGGGCCTCGCCCAGACGGCGAAGAAACTATTGTAACCCGGTTTTACGGCACGCCCGAGTGCCGTGTGAAAAACGCTTCAAAGATCGCTTCAAAAAACACGAAGGGAGTTGGAAAGCAATGAAAAAGCGCATTCTGGTAACGGGTTTGGTTTTGGCGGTCGTCTTCGCGAGCGTGGCGTTCGCGGCCGCGACGTTCATCACGATCGGATCGGGCGGCGTCGGCGGGACGTACTATCCCTTAGGCGGCGTCATGGCGGAGCTTTTGAGCAACGGCAAAGTCAACATCCGGGCGAACTCCCGCTCGACATCCGCGTCGCGCGAGAACTGCCGCCTCGTGGCGAGCGACCAGGCGCAGATCGGCATGACGATGGGCTCGACGCTGTACCAGGCTTACAACGGCGTCGACGCCTTCAAGGACGACGGCAAGCTCGACCTGCTGACGCTCATGCACATGTACGCGGCGCCGCAGCACGTCGTCACGACGACGAGAACGGGGATCAAAACGTTCGAGGACATGAAGGGCAAGAAGATCTCCGTCGGCGCACCGGGAGGCGGCGACCAGGTCCTCACGAACATGATCCTGGCGGCGGCGGGCTGGACCGAGAAGGACTTCCAGAAACAGCAGCTCACGCAACCCGAAGCGGTCACAGCGCTTAAGGACGGCAACCTCGACGTGGCGTTTTTCAACTTCGCGATCCCCGGCTCGGCGGTGATGGAGATCGCGGCCGTTCGCGACGTCGTGCTGATCCCGATTCCCGACGACGTCATCGCGAAAGTCTGCAAGGCAAACCCCTTCATGATGCCCTTTACGATCCCCAAAGGCACGTACGCGAAGCAGGACAAGGACTGCAAAGTCGTCGCCGACGGCAATTTCCTCGTCGTCAACTCCAAGATGACCGACCAGGTCGCCTACGACTGCGTGAAGATCTTCATCGAAAAGAGAGGAGAGATCCAGAAGACGACCCCGCACGCGGCGGAATTCACTCCGAAGAAGGCCGGCGTCGGCATCATCCCCTTCCACCCGGGAGCGGCGAAGTACTTTAAAGAGCATGGCGTGACGGTGGAAACGAAGAAAAAGTAACGGACATCAACAAATCCTCAGGGGGGCTGCGCGGGGATGTCACCTGTCTCGCGCAGCCCTCAAATTGCCCGAGGAACGACGGACAAAGCGGGAGGGAAACATATGACCGACGACAAAAAAGAGAACACCGTTCATTTGGACTCCGTGCAACGGGTGGAGATCGACGACCCGGAGACCGGCAAGAAAAGAATGCCGACCGGGTGGCAGTATTACGTCGTGGCGACGATCGCGTTTTCCGCCTCGGTGTTCCACCTCTACACCGCGGCGTTCGGCCTCATGGACGCCATGACGCAGCGTTCCATCCACTTCATGTTCATGGGATCTCTGATCTTTTTGCTCTACCCCATCACGGCGAAACGCCCCAAGAACAAGATCGAGCCGTGGGATTGGCTTTTCGCCGCCCTGATCGTCCTTTGCTGCGGCAATATCCTGCTCAACTACGAGGCGATCGCCATGCGCGAAGGACGGGCGATCCCCTCCGACATCTACCTGGGGGTCCTCATGACGGTCCTGGTAATCGAGGCCACACGGCGTTCCATGGGGTGGCCCCTGCCGATCGTGGCGATCGTCGCGCTCCTATACGGAATACTCGGCCCCTATTTCCCCGGCATGCTCGGACATAGGGGATTCGGCATCAAAGATTTGGCCCCCTTCATGTACCTGAGGACCGACGGCATTTTCGGCGTTCCTCTGGGCGTGTCCGCCTCGTTTATCTTTCTCTTCTGCCTTTTTGGGGCGTTTCTCACCACCTCCGGGGCCGGGCAGTTTTTCATCGACCTCGCGGTGGCGCTTACCGGCAGGAGCCTCGGTGGGGCCGGCAAGGCGGCCGTCGTCGCCAGCGGTCTCATGGGAATGGTCTCGGGCAGCTCCACCGGCAATGCCGTCACGACAGGGTCGTTCACCATCCCCCTCATGAAACAGGCGGGATACACGCCGACCTTCGCCGGAGCGGTGGTCGCCTGCGCTTCCACCGGCGGACAGGTCATGCCCCCCGTCATGGGAGCGGCCGCTTTCATCATGGCGCAATTCCTGGCCATCTCGTACTGGGAAGTCGTGGTGGCGGCGGCGATTCCGGCGACTTTGTATTTTATCTCCATCATCATGATGGTGCATTTTCGCGCGGGGAGGCGCGGCATGAAACGCCTCGACCCTTCCGAGCTGCCGAAGGTCTCCGTCGTTTTGAAAAACGGCTGGCATCTGCTGCTTCCGATCGTAGCACTCGTCGTCATCCTGGCGTTCGGCTACTCCCCGACGATGGCCGTCTTCTGGTCGATCGTCGCGATCGTCGTCTTCTCCTGGCTCGGCGCCAAGAAGCATCGCATGACGCCGAAGATGATTTTACACGCCATGATTTCCGGCGGCATGGGCGCGATCGAGGTGGCCGCGGCCTGCGCATGCTCGGGTATCGTGATCGGAGTCATCGCGATCACCGGCGTCGGGCTCGCGTTCTCGTCGTTCGTCCTTTCGCTCTCGTTCGGGATATTGCCGCTGGCGCTCTTCTGGACGATGATCGGGTCGATCATCCTGGGCATGGGCGTACCGACGACGGCTCAGTACATCATCACCTCGACGCTCGCAGCCCCCGCCTTGGCCCAAATGGGCGTGCCCATGCAGGCCGCGCACCTTTTCTGTCTCTACTTCGGCGTGCTGGCCGATGTGACGCCGCCCGTCGCGCTCGCCACGTACGCGGCGGCGGGGATCGCCAAATCGAACCCGATCAAGACCGGATTCATCGCGCTCGCGACGGCGGCAGCCGGGTTCGTCGTCCCGTACATGTTTGTCTACAACCCCTACCTGATGTTAAAAGGCGACTTGCTGCACATCGTCGTGGGAACGGTGACGGCGTTGATCGGCATGATGGGGCTCGCGGCGGCCGTGCAGGGGTTCCTGGTCAAGAACCTCAACATCGTCGAACGGCTCCTTCTGTTCAGCGTGCCCTTTTTCATCATCTACCCGACGCTCACCAGCAACTTGATGGGCGTGGGCATCATCGCGGTTATTTTCCTGCTGCAGAAGGGTTTCGGCAGAAAAGCGCAACCGGCATCGTAGCGTGAACAATCCAGGAGGGAGGGTCATAAGATGAAAAAAAGCATCATCAAGCCCGTCGTCTCAGCAGCCGAAGCGGTTCGCCACATCAAAAGCGGCGACACGATCATGGTCGGCGGGTTCAATTACGGGGGCATCCCTTACACGCTCGTCGACGCGCTGCTCGAGGCGGGGACGGACAAACTGACCATGATCTCGAACGACACCGGGTACGAAAACGTGGGGCACGGCAAGCTTGTTTCGCAGGGACGCGTGAAAAAGGTCGTCGCCTCGCACGTGGGCCTCAACAAAAAAACCGGCGAGTTCTACCACTCCGGCAAGATGGAGCTGGAGCTCGCCCCGCAAGGCACGTTCGTCGAACGAATCCGCGCCGGCGGGTTCGGTCTGGGCGGTTTCCTCACGCCCACCGGCGTGGGAACCGTCGTCGAAGAGGGCAAGCAGGTGCTCGAGGTGAACGGGAAAAAATACCTGCTCGAACTGCCGCTACGAGCCGACGTGGCGCTCGTACGGGCGTACAAGGCCGACCGCATGGGAAACCTGATCTACCGGGGCACAAACCGCAACTTCAACCCCATCATGGCCACGGCCGCGGAGATCGTCGTCGCGGAGGTCGACTCCGTCGTCGACGTCGGCGAACTATGCCCCGACGAAATCGTCACCCAAGGCATCCTGATCGATCTGCTCATCGTGAAAGGAGGATCCTACTATGCTTCCAGAACTTGATGAAACCATCATCCGCGAGCGCATCGCCAAACGGATCGCGCAGGAATTCCAAGACGGCGACGTCGTCAACCTCGGAATCGGCATCCCCACGCTTGTTTCGGACTATATTCCCGAGGGGATCCACGTGATTTTCCAGGCCGAAAACGGCGCCATCGGCATCGGCCCCGCCCCCGCGGTCCCCGATCTCAAATGCATCGGCGCCGGCGGGCGCATCATCTCCATGCTACCGGGAGGGAGCTTTTTCGCGAGCGATACGAGCTTCGGCCTCATTCGCGGCGGGCACGTCGACGCCACGGTCCTGGGCGCGCTCGAAGTGAGCCAGACGGGCGACCTCGCCAACTGGATGGTCCCCGGCAAAAGCGTCCCCGGCATGGGGGGCGCCATGGACCTCGTCGTCGGCGCCAAGCGCGTCTACATCGCCATGACGCACACGACGAAAAAAGGCGAGCCCAAGATCCTCAAAAAATGCGCCCTGCCGCTCACGGCCGTCGGCGTCGTCACCATGATCGTGACCGAATTCGCCGTCTTCTCCCTGGCGGACGGCAAGCTGACGCTGATCGAAATCGCGCCGGAAGTCACCCTGGAGCAGATCCGCGAGCACACGCTGGCCGATTTCGACGTCGCCGAACCGCTCGCACCCATCAAAGGGCTGGAGGTGGCGACTCATGCATAGCACGCGTAAAGCCGTGATCGTCAGCGCCTGCCGCACGGCGGGCGGCAAGTTCGGCGGGCAGTTCGAAAAATTCGAGGCCACCGACCTCGGCGCGGCGGCGCTCAAAGAGGCCGTCGCCCGCTCCGGAGCGTCGGCCGACGTCGTCGAAGAGGTCATCATGGGCAACGGCTGGCAGGCCGGCGTCGGCGCCAACCCCGCGCGCAACGCGATGTTCAAGGCGCGGATCCCCATGACGGCCCCCGCGTTCACGATCAACATCCGCTGCGGATCGGGCCTGCGCGCCGTGATGCTCGCGGCGGATAAAATCCGCCTGGGCGACGCGCGCGCGCTTCTCGCCGGCGGCATGGAAAGCGCGAGCAAAACGCCCTACATCCTCCCGGCGGCGCGCTGGGGCTTTCGCATGGGCGAGCAGAAAGCACTCGACGTCCTGCACGCCGACGGTTTCCAGTGCCCGATCGTCGGCAAGCTGATGGGCGAGATCACGGAGACGTGGGTCGTCCCCGAACACGCCATCACGCGCGTCGAGCAGGACGAATACGCGTTTCACAGCCATCGCAAAGCCACCGAAGCGATCGAAAAGGGATTTTTCAAAGACGAGATCGTGCCCCTCGTCGTGAAGGACCGCCAAAAGGGCGAAATCTCGATCGAGGTCGACGAGATCCCGCGCAAGGACACGACCGTGGAGTCGCTCGGCAAACTGCCGGCGATCTTCAAAAAAGAGGGCGGCACGATCACGGCGGGCTCGAGCTCCGCGCTTTGCGACGCGGGCAGCGCCCTGATGATCGCCGACGCTGAATGGGCTGCCGCGCAGGGCTTGAAACCCCTGGCCGAGATCGTGAGCTACGCGGCGGCGGCCGTCGACGCCGAACACTTCCCCGTCGCCCCCATCCCCGCGATGCAAAAGACGTTCGACCGTTCGGGGCTTACCATGAAGGACATGGAGCTGATCGAGATCAACGAGGCGTTCGCCGCGCAGATTATCGCCTGCCACCGCATGATGCCGTTCGATATGGACCGGCTGAACGTCTGCGGCGGCGCCATCGCGCTCGGTCACCCGATCGGCGCGAGCGGCGCGAAAATCCTCACGACGCTCCTCTACTCCCTCCGGCGCACCGGCAAGCAGATCGGCATGGCCAGCGCCTGCATCGGCGGTGGACAAGGCGTCGCCATGATCGTGAAGATGCTGTAAAAACGAAAAATCTCCTCTCGCTGCGCACAAGAACAACGAACAAAAGCCCTCTTCTCACGCTCGTGCAAAGAGAAGGGGGTTTTCCTATTTTCCGCCGTTGCCAAAAAGCGTGCCTGCGGCGAATATCATTTATGAAATCGATATCCGAACGGCGGATGGGAGAGTTTGATGAATTCATTGATGGTCGTTTTGGGCGGCGCTTTGGGCGCATGGGCGCGATACTCGCTATTCGTGCTGCTGGAAAAGAAAAGCGAGCACTTTCCGTGGCACACGCTAACGGTCAATCTGGCCGGGTGCTTTTTGATCGGCTTGATCGTAGAGTTCTTCGCCTTGAAAAGCCATCTGCCGCTTGCCGTCAAGCTGTTCCTGGTGACGGGTTTTCTGGGAGCGTTCACGACGTTTTCCACCTTCGCCCTCGATATCGGGCTGCTGCTCGAAAAACACGCCTACCTGAAATCCTGTGTCTACGTCGCGGCCTCCGTGGCTTTCGGCATCGGAGGGTACTTTATCGCTATCTGGATCGTGCGTTTACTGCTGGGCAGAGGATGAGCGAAAATTATGCCGTCATTTTTGTGCTATAATGCCGCTTGAAAGGGATCGCCCGCGACGGTAGGGCGACCCGAAAGAAATTGCCTTCCGGCAACTACCGGATCACTCGCAGCAACTTGAGTAACAGCTCAAGAAGCTGGAGGATCACGGCGAACAGAGGAGTGAGGTTGCATACTTGGGTGAGTAGGCCTCGCTCCTCTTTTTTGTTGCCCGGAAGGCGGCTTTTGCCCGATGGCATCGCAACACCTCCCATCCGAGGGAAGACCTTGTCACTCACCGGCTCCCTGCTGCGCCGGAAGTCCATCCATAAGAGTATAGCGTGCACGAAGCCCTGCGGCGGCTGGCTGAGAGGCGATAAAAAACGTTTTTAGTTCTCTTTGGTTGCGTTTCGCGCCTCTTCCGCGCAGTTTACCTTTATAGAGACGTCTCGCTATAAGCACCACCCGCGCCCCAGTCCATCCGACTCCGCGCGCGCAGATGACCCGTTGCAACACCGTAAAAAAACAGAACATCCACCCGTAACAACCGCAACAGAAACCCCCCAAACCGCAATCCCCGACACGGAAACGCGAAAACGCCCGAGGATTTTTGGCGCCGCGCATGAGCAAGCCATGCGTGCGTGCCAAAAGCCTCGGTCGCGTTTCATTGCAAGGGGCAAAAGGCCTCCTTCCGTCGCCCTGCGGGCGCCACCTCCCTCGTCAGGGAGGCAAATAACCTCGACGCGGGATGCTTTTTGCCGTCGCCACCGAGCTTTGCTGTCATTGCGAGGAGGGCGTTTTTTTTCGCCCGACGTGGCACTCTTGTTTCTTGCCGTTACCTACCAACAAAGATTGCCGCGTCGGCTGCGCCTCCTCGCAATGACAGACCACAAACACAGGCAACCATGAAAATTGCCGGGGAGACCCATTCGATCCCCCCGGCAACAAATACGGTTCCTTGCCTTCCTCTC